>JBFZFE010000053.1:0-2593 GCA_041306525.1 Verrucomicrobiota bacterium
ATGCTGGGTACGAGCTCTATGTCGCCACCGCTTCGGTCCGTCTGCTGAGCGGTCGAATGCTGACCTGTCTGCGGCGCGTGAGTGTTTCTGCGGCGGCACGGCGTCGTTACCGGCACATCCGTTTCATGCGCGCTGCTCGCGCCGGTGTCTGGGTGCCTCACGCGGGGATGGCTGACCGGTTGGATGTCTACGTTCACCGGGTCGAGGGTGACAGGATGCTGCACTTGTCCAAGAAACATGGAGTTGCGCCACCGGCTCGATTTGCCGTCCCCGCTGAAGTCCAAACCCCTTCCGGGCTCCCGATCCGTGTTTTCTCTGCCGACTACATGTATTGGATCAAGTGCCGCAAGGGCACGCCGAAGGATTACGAGGACATGCGCCGGCTGCGGGCGCACGGTTACCTGCCGCCGCCCTTTGCCCAGCAACGGCTGGCGCTGGCCGACGCGCAACCTTCGGCGGCGGCCGGGGTTTTCCCTGCTGAGGCAGTTCAGGAGTAATGGGATTTTTCATCCGCATTTTGTCGTTGGCCGCGTGTGGTCTGGTGTTCGCATCTCCTGTGCGGGCGGACTCGGAAGCATTGGCGCGGGCCGCGGGTCTTTTCAAGAACCGGCAGTACAACGACGTTGTGCGCGTGCTCGCCGAGGCGGTCAAGGGGCGTTCCGAGGCTGAAGTGGCCAAAGAATACTTGATGCTCGGCGAAGCCTACTACCTCACCCGGCAATATGATCCCGCCCGGACCGCGTTCCTGCATGCCGCCCGTCATCTGGAAGGCGCGGACAAACTGACCGCCGAATACCGGCTCGCCTGCACTTATTACCGGCTCGGCAATTTCACGCGTGCCACCGAGCAAATCGAGGCCTTCATCCGCCAATACCCCGGCGACGATCGCGTCGGCAAGCTTCATGCCTATCAGATGTTGATTTTCACCCGGCGCGGGAAAGAGGCCGAAAAGGAAATCGAGGCGCTCCACCAGAAGATCCAAGCCAACCTCGCCAAGTACGATTTCTCGACCGGCATGGAAGCCGATGAAATCCTCTGTGACTTCTATCGCAAGACCCAGCAGGAAGACAAAGCCCAGGCCCTTTACGCCCGGATCGTGAACAACTTCCGCAACGTCGCCGCCGAATACGAGCGCCAGAAACGGCCGTTGCCCGAGGCGGTGAAGAAATCACACGACAACGCCGCATTGCAGCTTGGTCTGCTCGCCGTTGAGCGCAAAAACGCCGGCGAGGCGATCAAGTGGCTGGAGAACATCCGTTTCGACAGCGAGATGAAGCAGAAGGCGCGTCTCTACATGGCCAAGCTCGCCTATGAACGCCAGGACCATGGCAGCGCGATCCGGTACCTGACGGGCGAAGGTTATCTCGACACCGTTCCCGAGGGCCCGGTCAAATCGGACATGTATCTGATCCTGGGCCTGGCGCAGCTGCGCAACAAAGCCAGCGTGGGCGAAGTCGAAGCGGCATTGCGCAAGGTGCCGGCCGAGGCGCACGGCTATGCGCAGGCGCAGTTGGCATTGGCGAACCTTTACCGCGAGAAGAAGCTCGGGGATTACGCGCTGAAATCCTACCAGAACGCCGCCACCTCACCGGACTACGCCGCCTTGGCGTTGTTGAACATCGGCGAGCTGTGCATGGAACAGGCCGACCGGTTGACCGCCGACGCCGCCAAAGCACAGGAGCTGTACAAGAAGGCCGGCGACGCCTTCAACCAGCTCTTTGCCAAGTATCCGTTGTCAGCAGAAGCCAAGCAGGCCAAGACCAAGCTCGATCCGCTGGCCGCCAAAGGCGTGGTGGTGACGGTGGACACCGGTGAATCCAGTCTGAAGGCGTGGGACCGGGTTGCCCGCGAAAAACCCGGCACTGTCGAGGCCGCGCAGGCGTTGATGAGCCTGGTCCGGTATCATGCCCGCAAGATTGTCGAGGAACGCACGGAGAAACTTCTGCGCGCCCCTGACTACATCGCCACCGCGGCGGCGGCCGACAAACTGCTCGACGAGAAAGTTTATACTGGTCAGGGTTGGCCGGAGGCCGATTGGAAAGCGTTTCGTTGCGAACTGCTCTACACGCGGGCCCAGGCCGAACTCGCCAGCCTCGCCCCGCCCGCCCCATCCGCCGGTGAGCCGCTCACTTCCTACCTGAAACACGCGAACGCGACCCGGGCCGCCGCGTGGTTGCAGGCCGCGGCGAAACTGGTGGACGCCCGGCAACTCGACCTCGTCCGCAGCATCGAAATCACACTGGTTGAGGCGTTGTTCAAGTCCGAGCGCCAAGAGGACAAGGAACTCGCGGAGAAGCGTTACACCGAGCTGGAGAACAACTACGCGAACGACCCGCGCCTGCAACGATTGTCGCTGGAACTGGCCGACTGGTATGCCGAGCAGAAACGGTTCGCCGATGCCGGTCGGATGCTCGCGGGCGTGGCGAGTCGCGGCAAAGACCTGCCGCAGACCGATCTGCTGAAGATCCTGTTCAACGCCGGCGCGATGTACAGCCGGGCCGGGCTGGCGGCGACGGAGAAAAGCGATGAGACCGGCTTCTGGATTCGCATTGGCCAGAAAGCAACCGTGGCGCTTGGCGGTACAGATTTGCTC
>JBFZFE010000054.1:0-10556 GCA_041306525.1 Verrucomicrobiota bacterium
AAATGCTTTCTGCGCGTGGGCGGCGTGGACGATGCCGGCGAGGTCACGGATGACGCCATTGGTTCCCGGGTATTGAAGCAAAACTCCAAAGGTGTCGGGCGTGAGTTCTTCGCCGACGATAACGCGGATCCCGAGCGGCTCAGCGCGGGTCTGAACGACGTTGATGGTCTGCGGATGGCAATCGGGAGAAATAAGGAATGTGTTTCGGTTGCCGGCTGAATCGAGTCGGTGACACATCGTCATCGCCTCCGCGGCGGCGGTGGCTTCGTCAAGCAACGATGCGTTGGCGATCTCCATGCCGGTCAGGTCGGCGACCATTGTCTGGAAGTTCAGCAGCGCTTCGAGGCGGCCTTGTGAAATCTCGGCCTGATAGGGCGTGTAAGCGGTGTACCAGCCGGGGTTTTCAAGGATGTTGCGCTGGATGACGGGCGGCGTGATGCAGTCGTAATACCCGCGGCCGAGGAACTCGCGGCGGACTTGGTTGCTCGCCATCAGGGCGCGGAGGTCGGCGAGAGCTTCGGTTTCGTTGCGCGCGGCCGGCAGGTTCAACGGGCGGCGCAGCCGAATCGCGGCCGGCACGGTGGCGTCAACCAGCGCGTCGAGTGTCGGCTGGCCGATGGCGGTGAGCATTTCTTCCAGTTCCGCACCGGCGGAACCGAGGTGACGGGCGGCAAACGAATCGAGGGACACAGCGTTACTCGCCGGTATGGTTGACGTAATCTTCGGGGTTCAACAAATCATCCAGCTGGCTGGAGTCGCTCATGCGAACCTTGAAAAGCCAGCCTCTGCCGTACGGGTCCTGGTTGACGAGCTCGGGGTGGTCGGTGAGTTCGGCATTGGCCTCGATGACTTCACCGCTGAGGGGCGCGTAAATGTCGCTGGCGGCCTTGACGCTCTCGACAACAGCGCATTCCTTGCCGGCCTCGACATCATCACTGACGGTCGGCGGCTCGACATAGACAATGTCGGTCAGTTCGTGCTGGGCGTGATCGGTGATCCCGATGACGGCATCGCGGCCTTCGACGCGGACCCACTCATGCGATTTGGTGTACTTCAGGTTTTTCGGAACATTCATTTGGTGTTTTTCCACAGAGGTTTTGTTTCGACGACGGCGGGAAACGTCCGGCCGCGGATCTCGATTTCGAGTGCTGTGCCTGCTTTTGCAGAGGCAGTTGGCACGTAACCCATCCCGATGCCGAGGCCAAGGGAAGGAGATTGCGTGCCGCTGGTGACTTCGCCCACGCGACGGCCATCGACGAAGATGGTGTAATGCGGACGAGGCGGCGGCGATTTCTCGGTCATCCTGAACGCCACCAGTCGGCGCGTCGCGCCCGTCTGTTTTTGCGCGAGCAAAGCTTCCCGGCCAATGAACTCCGGCTTCTGCAAGGCCACCCAGCGGCCGAGCCCGGCTTCGAGCGGGGTCGTATCAGCGGTGATGTCCTGACCGTGCAACGGATAGCACATCTCCATGCGCAATGTGTCGCGCGCCCCAAGACCACACGGCTTGACTCCGTGTTGGATGAACCCACCGAACACCTTCTCGGCCTCGGCTGCCGGACAGAGGATCTCGAACCCGTTCTCACCGGTGTACCCGGTCCGCGCCACGCGGCAGGCAACGCCGAAAACGTCCAGCGATGCGATGCTGAAGCGGGGCAGGGCAGCCGCGGCCGGCAGGATCCGCGGCGCATCCGGTCCCTGCAACGCCATGGCGGCGGTGGCGTTGCTTTCGTTCTCCAGCACCACCGGCAGGCGCAGATGTTCAGTGAACCAGGCAAAATCCTTCTCGATGTTACCGGCGTTGACGACGAGGAGGTAAATCGTCGGCGCGATGCGGTACACAATCAGGTCGTCCACAATCCCGCCGTTTTCGTTGCAGAGAAATGTGTACTGGGCTTGGTCGACATTGAGTTGGCGAACATCATTGGTCAGGAGCTGGTTCAAGGTCGCTTCCGCATTGGGCCCGGCCACGATGAACTCGCCCATGTGGGAGATGTCAAAGATGCCGGCATGCTCGCGAACCGCGCGATGTTCCACGAGGATGCCGGCAAACGTCACCGGCATTTCCCAGCCGCCAAAGGCAATGAACTTCGCGCCGATGGACGCTTGGATCGGATAAAGCGGGGTACGTTGGGGGATCTCAGAACTCACCACGGCACGCACCGTAGCGATCGCATGGCCGAGTGTCAATCCACTGCTCCGGCGCGTTTGCGCCGGGCCGCTTGGCGCGCTACTATGCCAGCCATGGCCGCAGAAATTCCAGTGCCAGCGATCGTCCGTGAAAAAACTTTCATCGGCAAAGTCAGTTTCCCCGCCGCTGTTCCCGATGGTCTGGCGGCCATGGTTGTGTTCCCGGCTGACTTGGAACAATTGGCCCCGCAACTCGGTCTCGATGAAAAGGCCGTCCGCTTCCTGTTCGGTGTCCTGCGCGGTCGCCCGTCAGTCACCGCCGGCCTGAACCTGCCGGATCTTGCCCCGCGGATCGGCCTGAGTTTCGATGAGATCGACGCCATCGTCCGCGACCTGATCGCCAAGAACTACGCCCGTTGCGAGGAGCGGCTGGATCTGTACCGGCTTTGGGTCGTCATCCTGCAACTCAAGGGCACGCGGTTCGTGAAGGAAGACTGAGCAACGGCATCCAGCCTCGCTCTGTCCAGCACGATCGTCGCTTCTGATCGGTTGCGGTGACGGCCTTTACTTGCCCAGACCGAACGCGTCGTGGATGGCCTTGGCGGCTTTGTCGGCATCAGCCAAGCCGATGATGACGCTGATCTTGATCTCGCTGGTGCTGATCATGCCGATGTTCACGCCGGCGTTGGAGAGCGTCTCGAACATCTTCGCCGCCACGCCCGGATGACTGCGCATGCCAATGCCGACGACGGAAAGCTTGGCGATGTCGCCGGTCGAGGTGACCTCGCGGGCGCCGATTTCCTTGACCACCGGCTGCAGCACTTTGGCCGCCTTGGCGGCATCGGTGTCGGCCACGGTGAAGGAGATGTCGGTCGAGCCCTTTTCGCTGACGTTCTGCACGATGACGTCGGTGTTGATCATGGCATCGGCCACGGTCTTGAACACCTTCGCCGCCACGCCGGGCTTGTCGGGCACGCCGGCGATGGTGACCTTGGCTTGTTTCTTGTCCACGGCCACGCCGCGGATGACGACATCTTCCATTTTGGCTGTTTCGGCTTTCACGATGGTTCCTGGATTGTTGTTGAAGCTGCTGCGGACTTCGAACACGACATTAAATTTCTTGGCGAACTCGACCGAGCGCGCCTGCATGACCTTCGAACCGAGCGCCGCCATCTCCAGCATCTCATCATAACTGATCTCCTGGATCTTGGTTGCGTTCGGGATGATGCGCGGGTCGGCGGTGTAAACGCCGTCCACATCGGTGTAGATCTGGCAGACATCGGCCTTCACCGCGGCCGCGATGGCGATGGCGCTCAAGTCCGAGCCGCCGCGCCCGAGTGTGGTGATATGGCCGTCCACCGTCTCGCCTTGGAACCCGGCAATGATCACGACATTGCCGGCATCGAGCAGTTGATGCACCCGCTTCGGCGTGATGTTGGCGATCTTGGCCTTGGTGTGGATGCCATCGGTGACGATACCGGCTTGGGCGCCAGTCAGCGAAGCGGCCTTGCCGCCCACGGACTGAATCGCCATCGCCAGCAACGCGATGGTGGTTTGCTCGCCCGTCGCCAGCAACACATCCATCTCGCGTTCACTCGGCTCCTGGTGAACTTCCTTCGCCAGCTTGATCAGCGAATCGGTCACCCCGCTCATCGCGCTGACCACCGCCACCACTTGGTTACCGGCCTGTTGCGTCTCCAGGACGCGTCGGGCCACGTTCTTGATCCGTTCGGGATTCCCGACGGATGTCCCGCCATATTTTTGTACGATTAGTGCCATGTCATTCTTTGGGTGTCTGGACCTGTTGCCACTCGTTTTCCAAGTGCAACTCCTTGATCCAGCGTTGGAGATAAGCAAAATCAATCTCATCCGTCGAGATTTCTAATATCCCGCGGATATCGCTCAGGTGTTTTGGCGACTGGCCAAGGCGGTAGTATTGGAGCTTGCCGAGAATAATGTCTTCCGGCGTGGCAACGAAACCGGTCAAGTCACTCGCCAATGGCCGCTCCTGCCGCCGCTCAAACTCCGTGCGGCTAAACTCGGTGAGCTTGATGAACACACAATCGACTTTGATCCCGGTTTCCTCGTGCAGCAGGTTGAACTGGCCGTTGCGCCGCAGTTCTTCCAGTAAAGTTTCCATGGGGGGCACGTAGAAGCCGGAATCTGCAAATGTCTGCCGAAACGCTGCGAGCCGGGAGGGGGGAATCGCCACGACAAAATCAAAATCATTCGTGAACCGCGGTTTTCCGTACATCATGGCTCCGACTGAGCCACACAGCATGTAGCGCACGCCCACGGCGGCAAAGTTGCGCACCACCAATCCCAGTAGGTCCGCCTGGTTCATGGCTGAAATGCGTGGCTGCGCATTCGCGTACGCACCGCTTCGCGCACTTGTTCCGCTGACCAATCAGGATGACGCGAGCGCACCGCCGTCGCCACGACATCCCGCGCAAAGTCCCAGAGCCCGAACGCGACGCGCAGCCGGCCAACGCTGCCCATGCGGCGCAAACATTCGCGTTCCTTGTCGGTGACCGGGTTCATCGTTCCTGCTCAGTCGAAACTCTCCACGCGTAACACGACCGTCTTGTCTTTCACGACTTCCAGCCGGTCAATCTCGGCCACGGCGTCGCGCACGGCGCGGTCCTTCGCCTTGTGCAGCGTGATGATCAACGGAATCGTCCCCGACGCATGCGCCTCGCGCTGCAACACCGACGCGATGCTGATCTCGGCATCGCCGAGCACCTTCGCAATCTTCGCAATCACACCGGCCCGATCCTCCACCGTGAGCCGCAGATAGTAACGCGACTCCACCTCGTCAATCGAGCGCACCGCCGCGTTGAGCTGGTGCGACACAAACGCCGGCACCCGCTGGATGCTGCCGAACTTCACGTTCAAGGCCGCGTCCGCCAAATCGCTGATCACTGCGCTGCTGGTCGCATCCGCGCCCGCGCCGCGCCCGTAAAACATCGTGTCGCCCACCACATCGCCGCGCACCGCCACCGCGTTGAACACGCCGTTCACGCTCGCCAGCACATGCCCGTGCGGAATCAACGTCGGATGCACCCGCACCTCCACTGCCTGCCCGGCCGCCTTGATGATCGCCAGCAACTTGATCGTGTACCCCAGCTCGCGCGCGACCTGGATGTCCATCTGCGAAACGTGCCGGATCCCCTCGACGTACACCTGCTCGTACCCGACCCAGAACCCATGCGCCAACGACGCCAGGATCGTCGCCTTGTGCGCCGAGTCGCCGCCATCCACGTCCAGCCCCGGGTCCGCCTCGGCATAACCGAGCTTCTGCGCCTCATCGAGCACTTCCGCGAAATCCTTCCCCTCCGCCGTCATCCGCGTGAGGATGTAATTGCACGTCCCGTTCACGATCCCGTAGATCAACGGGAACTCGTTCGCGATAAACCCCTCGCGCAACGCCTTGATGATCGGGATCCCGCCGCACACGCTCGCCTCGTAAAACAAATTCGTCTTGTTCTGCGTCGCCGCCGCAAACAACTCCTCGCCGTCATGCGCCAGCAACGCCTTGTTCGCCGTCACCACCGCCTTGCCGGCATTCAGCGCGTCCAGGATCACCTTCTTCGCAAACCCGGTCCCGCCGACCAACTCCACCACCACCTGCACGTCCGGATCGCCCAGCACCTTGCGCGCATCATCGGTCTTCACCGCCGCCGCCACCGGTAACGCCGCCAACCGGCTCGGGTCCTTGTCGCAAACCCACTTCAAATGCAGCCGCGTCCCCAACCGTTCCGCGATCAAGTCCGCGTTGCGGGTGAGATTGCGCACCACCCCGCCGCCGACAATGCCGGCGCCGATGAGCCCGATATTCAACTGTGATGGATTCGCCATGTGACCTCGAAAAAGCGCGCGGAGTTTACCGGCGACGTGCCATTTTGTCGAGCGCCAGTTCCTGGTGACGCTGGGGATTCCGCCAGACGAAATCGCCGTAATTCGCCAGCAATCGCGGGTGGCAAAATCTTTTGACCCGTCTATCGCTTCACAGTGCAGGCTTCCTGCGCGATGGCCATGGTGGCTGTCGTTACCCTGAATGAGGCGCACATCGCCGGTTCGAAAGTGAGCACCCCGAGGCTCATCAGTCATTCTTGGAATGGCTGGGGATTGAGGCGCCAGAGATCGCCCAGATCCGTCAGAACTGCCGTTAAAGCCGGTGGGGGAATGGCGCCTTTCCGCTCTTGCCGGGCGGAAAGGCCCATCTCGACCGTACCCGCTAGCTGTTGAGTCCGGTAGGGCGTTGCGGGTTGCCGGGGCGGGCTATTCGTTGTGGGGGATTTTGATGGTGGAGCCGCCGATGAACTCGCGCAGGACGGCGTCGCCGGGGACGAGGTCCTGGCCGGCGAGGAGGGCGCGGTCAAGGCCGGCGACGGATTCGAGGAGGTTTTTGACGCGGCGGTAGCGGATTTGGGCGTCGAGGAAGCCGCGGTATTGGTCGAGGTCTTGGGGGCGGGGGAGGTGGCCGGTGTTTTGGTCGTTGAGGAAGAAGGGTTTGAGGGCGGGGAGGTCGAAGGGCATGCCGCCGTTGACGACGTGGTCGGCGAGGCCCATCAGCGGGATGATGGAGAAGAGTTCGCCCCAGCGGACGTAATGCCAATGGAGCATGGTCGAAAGGGGGCTGTGGTTGCGGTGCTGGACGTCGCGGAGCATGCGGCGGATGAGGCGGATGTCGGTGAACTTGGTGAGACGCTTGGTGGAGCCGTCGCCTTCGTAGAGGACGTTGAGGGTCTCGATGTAAACGCGGAATTGAGTGGCGGGGTCGATGCCTTCGGTGATGGGGGGATAGAAGCCGTGGAGGCAGTCGAGCAGGAGGATCTGGCCGGGTTCGAGTTTGACGGGTTTGGTGCCGATGCGGCGGCCTTCCTTGAAGCTGTAGATCGGTTTCTCGATGGTTTTGCCGTCGAGCAGGAGCTTGAGATGCTGGTTGAGCATCTGGATGTCGAGGGCCTCGGGGGTCTCGAAGTTGCGGTCGTTAATCCAGTCGGTGGGATGCTCGATCAACGCCCAGAAGTAGTCGTCGAGGTTGAGCATGAGGAAGCGGAGGCCCTGTTTTTCGAGGCGCTGGGTGAGTTTGACGGTGGTGGTGGTCTTGCCGGAGGAGCTGGGGCCGCTGACCCAGAGCAGGCGGATTTTGTCACCGGCGTTAAGGCGCTGGAGGACCTTGGTGGCGGCCTCGTCGAGGCTCTGTTCGTAGAGGGCGAGGGAATCGTCGATCAGGCCCTTGAGGCGACCGGCGCGGATGATTTCGTTGAGCCCGGCAATGGTGTCGCAACCGTGCTGCCGGTTCCATTCGAGCACCTTTTCCATGCGGCGCTTGGGAAAGCCGTTGCCGACGAACTGGGTGTCGGTGATGGCGCCTTCGCGCAGCCAGTGGCGGCTCCAGCGGTAACATTCAAACGCGTCGGCGGTGCTCTGGAAACCGTAGCTGCGCAGGACGTGGATGACGGTGTGCTGGATGGTTTCGATGGTGGGCGGGAAGTTGGCGATGAGATGGTGGGGGTCGGCATTGAGGCAGAGCACAACGGCGTCGGCGAGGAATTCGACGACTTTCTCGTCGAAGGCATAGGCGTCGAAGAGCTTGTCGTTGACGCCGGGCAGGTAATCTTGTTGCAGGCCGCCGATGGACTCGGCGGCGCGCAGGATGGCGTGATGGATGCGGGCTTCGTCGAATGTGACCAGGGCGCGGTTGCGTTTTTGGACTTTGATGATGCGGTTCTGAATGGGCATCGGCGGGGCCTCCGTATGGCGGCGAAAGTAGCACTGCCCCATCCGCCCGGCAACCTTCGTCTAGGCCAGGCGGGCGCGGGGCAGACGCACGGTTTCGAGCCAGAACGACTCGATGAAGTGAACGACCTTGATAAAGTCGTCAAGGTCGACGGGTTTGATGATGTAGCAATTGGCCTGCAAGTCGTAGGCCTGCCGGATGTCGGCCTCGGCTTCGGAACTGGTGAGGATGAGGATGGGGATGTGTCGATGCTGCGGGTCAGACTTCAGGGCGCGCAGCACGCCGGGGCCATCGAGGCGCGGCAAATTCAGGTCCAGCAGCACCAAGTGCGGGCAGGGCGCATCCGTGAAGGGCGGTTGACGGCGCAGGAACGCCAGCGCCTGTTCGCCGTCGCCGACCACGGACAAATGGTTGTGGACCTTGGCGTCACGCAAGGCTTCCTGCGTCAGGCGCACATCGGCCGGGTTGTCCTCGACGAGCAGAATTTCAAATTCCTTGGGTGCCGGCATGTGGTTCTTTTGTCTGCGGGATGGTGAAGTAGAAGGTTGCGCCCTGACCGGGTGTTGATTCGACCCAGATTCGACCCCCGTGATGTTCGACGATCTTTTTGCAGACCGGCAGGCCAATGCCTTCGCCGGGGTAGACGCCGCGGGCGTGCAGGCGTTGGAACATCTGGAATATCCGCTCGGAATGCTGCGGCTCGATGCCGATGCCGTTGTCCTGGATGGCGAACTGCCAGTCACTGCCCACCGCGGTGGCGCCGACCCGGATGAGCGGCGGCTTGGTCCCGTGAAACTTGATGGCATTGCTGATCAGGTGTTGGAACAGCAGCGTGAGTTCCTCTTCCCGGCCCCAGACAGCCGGCAAGGAAGCCACCTCGACCGCGCCGCCTGCTTCAGCCAGGGAAGTCAGCAGGCCGTCGCGCGCGTGCGCACAGGCGTCGTTGCAATCGACCAGCCCGAGTTGCCGGGTCTGGCCGCCGACCCGCGCGTAGGTGAGCACGCCGTTGATCAGGCGTTGCATGCGTTTGGCGCCCTCGACGGCAAAGGTGATGTACTGATCGGCATCGGCGTCCAGCTTGCCGGCGTATTTGCGTCGCAGCAATTCGCAGTAGGTGGCCACCATGCGCAACGGCTCCTGCAAATCATGCGAGGCGACCATCGCGAACTGCTCCAGATCAGCGTTGGAGCGGGCCAGTTCCTCCGCCTGGCGCCGCAGTGCTTCCTGGGCGCGCTTGTGTTCGGTCACGTCGCGAACAATCGCCACCACATGGGTCTCGCCATCGTGAACCATCGGGCTGAGGCTGATCTCGACCGGCACTTCCGAGCCGTCTTTGCGTCGCCCCCGCAGATCGAGCCCCAGTCCCATGGGGCGGGTGTGCGGCGAGTGGCTGTAACTGTGCCGTTGCTCCACGTGCCGTGAACGGAGATTGGCGGGGATGAGGACCTCGATTTTCTGGCCGAGCAACTCCTGGCGGCCGTAGCCGAAGATCTTCTCGAGCTGTTCGTTGGCCATCTGCACCAAGCCGTGGCCATCGACGATCAAGATGCCATCCGGGGCGGACTCCAGTATGCGGCGGAGCATTTCTTCGGCGGCTTGCGCTTTGCGCAATTCATTCTGCCCATCGATGGGCTGCTGTGATGCCGATCCTCGCTGCATGGTGCAAACTGCGTGGTTGCCGACACTATACGCAAGGCGGCTCCATTTCCAAATGGCCGGCAACCCCTTTTGCGCAATCAGCCCGGTCCGCGTGACAGGTCCCCAACCTGCCGGCTGCTTGACACATTCGATTTCAGGCGTACCTTCCCGCCACTTGGCGCTCGAACCGAGGCGCCGTTGCAACGAACCCAAGTACCAGAACAGGAGAAAATATAGCCATGAGTCTCGTTCAGAAAACAGCACCCGACTTCGCGGCCGCCGCGGTCGTCAAGGGCCAGTTTGAACAAATCAAGCTCAGCGACCTGCGCGGTCAATACGTCGTCCTCTTCTTCTACCCGCTCGACTTCACCTTTGTCTGCCCGACCGAAATCCTCGCCTTCAACGAGAAGGTCGCCGAGTTCAAGAAACGCAATGCCGTCATCCTCGGCGTCAGCGTTGACAGCCAGTACACGCACCTGGCGTGGATCAACACCCCCCGCAAACAGGGCGGTCTTGGCGGACTCGATTACGCGCTGGTGGCCGACCTGACCAAGAAGATCGCGCGCGACTACGAAGTGCTCACCGCCGATGAAGCCGTCGCGTTGCGCGGCCTGTTCATCATCGACCGCACGGGCGTTGTCCGCCATGCCCTCGTCAACGACCTGCCACTGGGCCGCAGCGTGGATGAAGCCATCCGCGTGCTCGATGCGCTGCAGCACTTCGAGCAGCACGGCGAAGTCTGCCCGGCCAACTGGACGCCCGGCGCCAAGACGATGAAGGCTGACCCGGTCAAGTCACTCGAATATTTCGAAGCCGTTCACGCGAAGTAACCGGCAAGCTCAAGTTCTCCCAGGGGCGCGGCCAACCAGCCGCGCCCTTTCTGTTTACGGGGATCGCGTCAGCGTGACCAACGTGATCTCCGGTCGCGCTCCGACGCGCATCGGCGGACCCCACGTGCCGGTGCCGCGGCTGACGTAGATCGTGGCTTTGCCGTTGGTGAAATGGCCGTAGTACGTCTCCGGGAAAATGTGTTTCACCAGGAGAT
>JBFZFE010000055.1:0-12003 GCA_041306525.1 Verrucomicrobiota bacterium
TATCCATCGAAATCCAGCGCCACCAACTCGCGCGCGCAACGCTCACGCAGGTCGGGGAACACACTTCCCTGTACAATGCCAAAGATCAGTTGTTTCTTATTGGCCGTCGCCGGCTGAGAACTCACCACTTCCCGGCAACGGGCCGCCCACAATATGGACAGGTCCACGCTTCTGCAAGCGTATTCTCGGTCGCATGGCCAAGGCGGACATTCATCAAAAACCATCGCCACATCACTGCCCAGCGTGGCTTGCGCCGCCATCGCCTCGCGCGGCCCCAGGAATAGTTTCGCGCCGTCCACATGCGACTGAAATTCCACGCCAGCCGCGGTGATCTTGCGCATCTTGGCGAGCGAGAAGACCTGAAACCCGCCACTGTCAGTCAGGATCGGGCCGTCCCATCCCATGAAGCGGTGCAGCCCACCGGCTTTGCCCATCAACTCCAGCCCCGGCCGGGTCATCAGGTGATACGTGTTGCCGAGGATGATCTGCGCGCCAATCCCCCGCAACTCCTCCGGCGTCATGCATTTCACCGTCCCCTGGGTGCCGACCGGCATGAAAATCGGCGTCTCAACGACCCCATGAGCGGTGGTGAGCTGGCCAGTCCGCGCGGCCGAGTGCGGGTCCTTGTGCAGAATCTGGAACATCAGGATGTCGGCTTGAGATCCAGATGCGGCGGCGGGGTGGCCGGCAACTTCCAGACGATTTCCGGGTGTTTGGTGGCGACGTGCAGCTTGTTGGCCAGTTCGACGCCGAGTTGGTAGGCCTTCTCGAAGCCGGCAAGATCTTGCGCCGCACAGGAGGTCAGCAGCGGCTCGATGATCTTGGCGACGTAATCGTCGTTCATCGCCTTGTATTTGGGGCGGGTCAACGAACCTTCATTCAGCCGTTTGCGGACGCCGCGCAACATGTACGCCGCCAACGCCCAGTTGCCGCCCTTGGCCGCGTAGTACGCCGTCCAATATCGGTCGCTGATTTCACGCATCAGCGCCCCCAAGCCGGGCAGCAGATCCGCGATCTGGTCGAGCGTCAACTCACCGTGTTTGGTCCGCGCAACAATTGGTTCGTCGTCGGGCATGGCGCACTTGCATACCTGAAAAGCGAAACCCCGGCAAGGCTGCCGGGGTCTGCTGAACTTGCTTTGCTGGCTGGTCAATGACCGGGACAGCATGCCGTCTTCTTCTCGACCTTGTCCGCGGCCTTGGCAGGCTTCACACACTTGTCAGCCGATGCCTTCCAGATTTTGAACTGCTCGGCGTCCAATATCTTCGACATGCCGGCTTCGCATTTCGCCTTGCACTCCGAGGTGCAAGTCGCCTTGGCACATTCGGCCTTCAAGGCGGCAACCTTTGTTTTCTGCTCTTCCGACAACTTCAGGCCGCCGCAGGTGGCATCGTTGCCCTTGCCCGAGACCGGACAAACCGCCGCCGCCTTGGCCGCCGGCTTATCCGACGGACACGCACCACAACCGGCATAGGCATTGACGCTCAGTAACGCCACGCCCGCCATCAACAGACCAATTGCTTTCTTCATTCCTTTGTTCCTTTCATTGGGATGATTTGACGGGAAAGTAGCACGCAACGTTCAAACTGCAAACCGGGACTGGTTCGCAGCAGAAAGGCCGGTCCCTGTTGCACAGGGACCGGCCCGGCAGGTGGCGTCGTGGGGTTCAGGCCACTTTCACTTCGATCTGCTTCGGCTTGGCGGCTTCGGCTTTCGGGAGCTTCACCGACAAGACGCCGTCGCGGAAGTGCGCCTCGATCTTGCCGGCATCCACCGCCACGGGCAATTCCATCGTGCGGGTGAAGCTGCCGGCCGCGCGCTCGCGCAGATACCAAGCGGCTTCCTTGCCGGCGGCTTCGGCTCGGCGTTCGCCCTTGATGGTGAGCACGCCTTCCTGCAAGGTCACGCTCACGTCCTCTTTGCGGAGGCCGGGCAGGTCGACTTGGACGAAGAGATGATCCTTCTCCTCGACAACGTCACAGGCAGGCAGGAACCCACCGTCACCGGCTGTGCGTCCTGAATACCGGCGGAGCGAGGAGTCGAACAAACGGTTCATCTCCCCTTGGATGTCCGCAAGATTGGTGAACGGTTCCCACAACTCGTTTCGTGGTGTCCAACGTATGACTGCCATATTGATCGTCTCCTTTCTGGATTGGTTGCTGTTGTTTCGATCACTGCCAATCAGTTTAGCAACACCGATGCCAACCCTCGGAGAGACGTGGATTCGTGCTCGCATGGCGCGGCATTGCGCCAGTTTTGATCAGCGCGACTGTGACACCGACGCTGTCGCGTGACGCCCTGACACAGCGGCCGCGGGGCGGGACAGGCCAAGTTCGTCGAGCAGGAGTTGGGAGCTGATCCGGGCCGATTCGAAGATGACCGGCAAGCCGCTGCCGGGATGGGTGCCGCCCCCGACCAGATACAGGCCGGCAAATTCCTCGAAGCGGTTCCGCGGACGGAAATGGAGCATCTGGCCCAGGTTGTGGGCGAGGTTGAACGTGGCGCCTTTGTAGATGCCCACCTTGTTCTCCCAATCGACAGGCGTCACGATGCGCTCGAAACGGATGCGCGACTCAATGTCCGTGAGCCCCAGCTTCGCCAACTGGCGGAGCGCGACTTGCCGGTAACGATCCCGTTCCCGCTGCCAGTCAATATTCGTGTGTTGATGGCTGACCGGCAGCAGCACATACAACGCGCTATGCCCGGCCGGTGCCATCGTGTCGTCGGTCCGGCTCGGATTCTCGACGTAAAAGGAGGGATCCTCGGTCAACACATGGCGCTGTTCAATGTCCGCAAGGTTCTGCCGGTAATCCTTGCTGACGTAAATGTTGTGATGCGCCAGCTCGGGGTATTGGCCTTCGACCCCGAGGTAGAGCATGAATGTCGAACAGGAAAACCGCTTCTTGGCGATGGTGGCGTCGGTCCATTTATGGCGGAGCCGGTCGGGAATGAGCGTGGTCATCGCATGGCCGAAATCGGCATTGATGATCACCGCATCGGCGCGCTCTTCGCCTTGGGCGGTGCGGACGCCGACCGCGCGGCGGCCTGCGAAGATCACTTCTTCCACCGGCTCGTTCAGCCGGATCTTGACGCCCAGTTCCGTGGCGACGCGCGCCATGCCGCGGCTCAGGGAATTGCAGCCCCCAATCGGATGAAAAATGCCATGCTCGTATTCGAGAAACGACAGGATCGAGAACAGGCTCGGACACTGGAACGGCGACATGCCGAGGTATTTGGACTGGAAAGTGAACGCCAGTTGGAGGCGCGGATCGCGGAAATAGCCGGCCAGCTCGGCGTGCAGCGACTTCCACGGCTTCAGGTAAGGCAGCACGGCCAGCAGCCGCGTCTGCAGCACGCTGCTCCAGCCGAGGAAAGGCATCTGCAGGCAGGGCGCGAACTTCTCCAGTTTCACCCGGTTGTCGGCCATGAAGTTACGGAAGCGAGGCGCGTCGTCCGGGGAAAGCTTCGCGATCTCCGCCACCATCTTGTCGATGTCCGAGGTGCAGAGCAACTCGCCACCCGCGCCGAAAAGAAGCCGGTATTGCGGGTCGAGCCGTTTCATCGGGACTTCTTGGCGGAGGTCGCGGCCCACCGCCGCGAAGATCTCGTCGAGGATTTGCGGGTAGAGGAAAAACGTCGGGCCCAGGTCGAAGCGGTAACCATCACTCTCGATGGCGGAGGTGCGACCACCGACCCGCGGCTGTTTCTCAATGATGGTGACGTCGAGACCGGCTTTGGCCAGCAACATCGCCGACGCCAACCCGCCCGGGCCCGCTCCGATTATCAGGACTCGCTTCGCCATGACTGCCTTTATTACAAGAGGTCAGTCTCAACCGCAAGGTCAGGCAGTACCGCGCGATTTTCCCAGCGCGCGAACGGTGACCACCAACAGCGTCACCATCGTGAGCGGAATCGGCCCCCGATGGCTGTGACGTGTGTCGTTTGCATTCCACAGGGGGCCTGGCTCAGAATTTCTGCGGCCGGCGCACCCGCACCTCCACCTCGTACGCGACCATGCCGTACTTCGGAAAGTAGTCGCTCTCCAGACGTGCCATCAACTGTTCGCTCACCGTGGGTGGCACGATCACCTCGATCTGCACGTTGGCCAGTTCCGCCATTTCGGCGGTTCGTTCCCCCTTGGCGCCGTATCCCTCGACCTTGAAGACGGTCCAGCCGTGGGCCCCAACTTCGCGCAACAACCGCACGATCGCATCGCGGGCCAATGCCTCGCAGATGATCGTCACCAGTTTCATGGAATAAGCCGGCATCTTAAGCACCTCCAAACCACCACCGGGCCAGCGCGTAATACAGCGGGATTCCCAGTGTGACATTGAACGGAAACGTGATCGCCAAGGCCGACGTCAGATACAGCGTTGGGTTGGCTTCTGGCAGGGACAAACGCATCGCCGCGGGGGCCGCGATGTAAGAGGCACTCGCCGCCAGGACAGCCAGCAGGCTTGCCCCGCCCACGCTCAGGCCCACGGCCTGACCCACGACCACGCCCAGCGCGCCGTGCACCACCGGCATCAGCACGCCAAACCCCAGCAGAAACGCCCCGACTTTGCGCAGGTCTCCCAACCGCCGGCCAGCCACCGTGCCCAGCTCCAACAAAAACAACGCCAGCACCCCCTGAAAGGGCGTCACCAGAAATCCGCTCACTGTGTCCAGCCCGCGCTTGCCGCAGAGAAAGCCGACCAGCAACGTCCCCACCAGCAACACCACGCTGCGCCCAAACAACGCCTCGCGCAAAAACAGCCCCAGCCCGCCACCCGTCGCGGCCGCGTTTTGCCGGCGCAATGCCAATTTGCCCAGCACGATTCCCACGATGATCGCCGGCGCCTCCATGGCCGCCAGAAACGCCGCGGCGTATTCCTCAAAGGGCTGGCCGATGGCCTTGAGGAAATTGGTTGCCGCAATGAAAGTCACCGCACTGACCGAGCCGTAATGACCGGCAATGGCCGCCGCGTCCACTGCCGGCAGCTTCCCGCCAAACCGCAGCACCGGGTAGGTCCAGAGCGGGATCGCGGCGCCCAGCGCCATCGCGGCGAGCGTCGGCAACCAGACCTTGCCCAGGCCGGCCTCGGCCATCGCCACGCCTCCCTTGAACCCGATCGCGCACAGCAGATAAATCGTCAGCGCCACATAGAGCGCCTCGGGGAATTTCAAGTCGCTGCGGACCAGCGCCGCCACCAAGCCCAGCGCGAAAAACAACACCGGCGGCGAGAGCAGGTTCGCTTGCAGGCCTTGGAGCAGCTCGCCACTCATAGCTTCCGGTTCTTGGCGCGCGATTCAGCCGCGAGCCGACGCTGATGCGCCGCCAGTTGGCGCCGCAGCCCGCTGTCGCTCGCCCCGAGGATCCGTACCGCCAACAGGCCGGCATTCTTGCCGTTGCCAATGGCCACCGTCGCCACGGGAATGCCGGCGGGCATCTGCACGATCGACAACAACGAGTCCATCCCGTGCAATGCCTTGCTTTCGACGGGCACACCGATCACCGGCAGGACTGTGTGACTGGCCACCATGCCCGGCAAATGCGCCGCCCCGCCCGCGCCGGCAATGATGACCTTCAACCCGCGCCGTTCGGCCGTCGCGGCATACCGGGCCATGTCGTTGGGCGTCCGATGAGCGCTGACCACGCGCAATTCATACGGCACGCCAAACGCGGCCAGGACCTCGGTTGCCGGCTTCATGGTCGGCAGGTCCGAATCGCTGCCCATGATCACGCCCACCCACGGTTTGAGTTTCATGTTGTGCCTCCAAAACAAATGCAGTCGGCCGCTTGTTGCGCCCGGGCCCGGGCCTCGTCGGTCGTGGCTCCCAGCGCGGTGACATGCCCCATCTTGCGGCCACGCGCACTGCGAGTTTTACCATAGACGTGGACATGCACGCCAGGGATCCGCAACGCCTCCGTCAGCCCGACGGGCGTGCCGGGACCGTCACCGAACCCGAGCAGGTTGACCATCGCCGCCGCGGGCGCGACCATGGCGGGCGAACCCAGCGGCCAGCCGAGCACGGCGCGGACGTGGTTCTCGAACTGCGAGCATTCGCAGGCTTCGATGGTGTAATGGCCTGTATTATGGACCCGCGGCGCGATCTCGTTGACCAGCAATGAACCGTCCGCCAACTCGAACAGTTCCAGTCCGAAACTGCCGACCCCGCCGACCGCCGTAATCGCCTGCTGGGCCAACACGCCGACAGCGGGCTTCTCGACGGGACCGATGGTGACGTGGCAGATGTGTTCCCGGTTGATCGTCTCGACCACGGGATATTGGGCCGTCGCGCCGTCCTGGCCCCGGGTCACGATGATCGCCAGTTCCCGGCGGAACTCACAAAACGCCTCGACATAGAGCGGTTCACGGTCGCCGTTGAGTTTGGCCCACGCCCCCGGCAAGTCGGCCGCCGTGGGCACGGTGGCGTTGCCCTTGCCGTCGTAGGACTGGAACCGTTTCTTCAGCACGACCGGGAAACCAAATTGCTGGACCGCCTCGGGCGTTGGCGCCTCGGCGAACCGCGTCACCGGCAATCCCGCGAGGGCAAAGACGGTTTTCTGCACGAACTTGTCCTGCAGCAGGCGCATTGTCTTGGCCGAGGGCCAGACGGCGAAACGTTGTTGCTCCAGCGCCCCGAGCGCTGCCGGGCAGACGAACTCGTTTTCGAGGGTCACCACGTCCACCAGCGGCGCCAGCTTGAGCAGGTCGTGCGGGTCGTTCCAGTCACCGATGATCGCGTGTGTGTCCAGGCTCTGGGCCGGGAAATCATCCTGGCGCTCCAGCACGACCACCTCGCAACCAAACTTCGCCGCCGCCGACGCGGTCATCTTGGCCAGTTGGCCGCCACCGATGATGCCCAGCCGCGGTGCCGGGATGGCCGCCAAGGGACGCAGTTGAGTGGCAAGGGTGGATCGATGCATGGCTACCCGGTGCTCTTCATGCCAAACGCAATCCCGTTGACGGTCAACGCGAGCAGCCGGCGCAGGTTCTCGTTCTCACGGGCGCGCCGCCAGCGCGGCAGAAAACCGATCTGCAGGAAGTTCAGCGGATCGATGTACGGGTTCCGCAAGCGGATGGACTCGGCGAGAACGGGTTGATTGGCGAGCAAATGGCGCCGGCGGGTGATGTGCAGCACCATTCGCACCGAGCGCTCATATTCGGCGGCAATCAGGCCGAAGATCTTCTCGCGCGTCTCGGCGTTGGTGACCAGCGTCGCGTAACGGCGTGCGATATACAGATCAGTCTTGGCCAGCGACACCTCGGCGTTGTCGAGCAATGTCTGGAAAAACGGCCAGCGACGGTACATCTCGCGCAGCATCGTCACGTTGCCATACACCTCCAACGCGTGTCCCAGCCCGTACCAGGCGCTGAGCATGTGCCGTGATTGCGTCCAGGAAAACACCCATGGAATCGCGCGCAACTGGCGGACATCGCCGCCCTCGGAACGTCGGCTCGGCCGGGAACCGATCCGCAAATGCTCGATGAGATCAATGGGTGTGGCCTGCCGGAAGTAGGTGATGAACTCGGGCGTCCGGTAGACCAGGTCCTGATAGAACTCGAACGAACTGCGCGCCAGCCGTTCCATCGCTTCCATCCAGGCCGGATCCGCCACAGGCGCTGGCAGGCAGTTGGAGGCAATGACGGCGCTGGTGAGCTGTTCGAGATTGCGCTGGGCAATGACCGGGTTGGAGTACTTCAACGAGATGACCTCGCCCTGCTCGGTGATGCGAATCCGCGAACCGTGCGCGGCGTGCGGCTGGGCCCGCAAGCTCCGGTAACTGGTGCCGCCGCCGCGATCAATCGAGCCGCCTTTGCCATGGAAAAACCGCAGCTTGACGCCTTGGGCATCGGCCAGCTCGGCGAGCCGTTGCTGGGTCCGGTAGAGAAACCAGTTGGCCGCGAGGTAACCGCCGTCCTTGTTCGAGTCGGAGTACCCGAGCATGACCTCTTGCAGGTTGCCGCGGCTGCGGAGGTGTTCGCGATACCCGGCATCGTTCCAGAGCTCGGTCATGATGCCAATCGCGCGTTCGAGGTCATCGATGGTCTCAAACAGCGGCACGAGATCGAGCTTGACCCGCGCCGCGCGCGCCAACGCCAGCAACCCGGTAATGTCGCTGGCACTGCGGGTCATGCTGAGGATGAAACGGTGCGCCGCCACCGCGCCGTGATCGCGCTGGATCTTGCGGATGGTCCGCATCTGTTCGAGCAACTCGGGGCGGGCCTCGGTCAGTTTGCCGCTGTGATCGCGGAAATCGAGTTCGGCCAGATGAAACCCAAACGTGCGCCCCTGCTGGATCAAACGGGCAATGTGCCCCGAGGCCGCCCGGCAAGCGCGCTGTTTGCGCAGGCCGGTCTGGATTTTTGTCAGGTCCCGCACAAACTCCGCGCTGCGCCGGTAAAGGCCGCCGTCGAGCCGACGCCGGATCTCGCGGAGTTGACGCCGGTAGGTTTCGCTTGGTTGAAACGGATCGGTCGGCACCTGCTTGGGGGTTGGGACGGGCGCGGTGTGCGACAGTTCGGTGACAAGCCCCTCGCATTCGCAGGAGTAATGGCCCAAGACCCGGGCACGGTGACGTTGCACGGTCACCAGGCTCAACTCGGGCGTGACAAACGGATTGCCGTCACGGTCGCCGCCGACCCAGCTGGCAAAGCTGAGGAATTCCCGGCGCCGTTTCACCTCCGGGTAGGCGGCCTGGAGATCGGCGTCGAACGTGGCGTAGAAACGCGCCGCCGCCTCGAAGATCGTGTGCTCGAAGAAAAATAGCGTGTTATCGACTTCGTCCAGCGCCCCGACGCGTTGTTCGCGGACCTCCTCGGTTTGCCAGAGCGCTTCGAGGATCTCGTCGGGCTCATCGAATTGCCGGCCCAGCCGCAAGATGTGGTTCAGCGTGGTGCGCCGCTTGGCTTCGGTCGGATGCGCGGTGAGCACCGGCTCCACTTCGAGGTTGTCCAAACACTGCTGCAGCCGGTCGGGGGCAACACCGGCTTCGCGGAGTTGATGCAGGGTGCGGCGCAGCGATTGGGTCGGCTCCGGGTCGGCGCGCAGGTGGCGGATGCGGGCCCGTTCCTCGCAAAAGTTGACGAGCTGAAAATAGAGGCTGAACGCGTGGGCCACCCGGTAGGCTTCCGCCACCCGCAACCGGGCGACGAGCCGATGTTTGGAGCGGACGCTCGCCCGGTCATGGCGGGCGCGGATGCCTTGTGCCAGAGCCAGAAGCTGCTCGAAGTGCGCGAAGGTCAGCTCACCGGCCTGTTCGCGGACGATACCCCCGAGCCGTTGAGTGATGTGGCCGACCTCGCGTCGCAGCAGCTCCATGAGCTCAGCCCCCGAGGACTTTCAGGAACTTGCGCAGCGGCCCGGTCTGTTCCTTGGAGGCGAGGATCTGCTCCAACTCACTGGCATCCAGCCAGAGGCCCTTGCAGCTGGCGCAAAGATCGATCTCGACCTGGCCGTACTTCTCGGGCGCCAGCTTCTGGCCGCACTTGGGACAGTGCATATAATGCAGTTCCTTCAGCCGCTGTTTCTCGGTGACCGCCTGCATTTCCTGCTCGGCGCGCGCCTTGGCCAACTGCCGTTTCATTTCCTGTTCGATGAAGTATTGCTCTTCTTTGTCGCTGGGTTTGTCGGGCATATGCTTTCCTCCTGTTTCGGCTTAACGCCGACTGGGCACTCCGTTACGATGAATCGCGGGCGACTGCAAGTTGCTCTGTTGGCGGCGGACCGTGCGCACCGTCCGCTGCCGCAAATCCGCATCCAACGCCCGCAACGCCTTCAACACCGCCGCGCGCGCCGTCTGGTCGGCGCCCTCCACCCGCACATCCGGCCCCGGCGTGGTCAGGTGAATGCGCACCAGGTACGGCGGTGCGGCATCCCAGCGACGCGCAATCGACACGTGCGCCGCGTCAATCTGCCGGACCTTCTGCAGCCCGAACAGGTGCGACTCGACCGCCTGGTCGAGCGCGTGGGTGGAACGGACACCGAAGTGTTGTATCACGATCTGCATCTCCATTCTCCTTTCTTTTTGTTACCGGTTTACTCTCGTTCGCGGCCGCCCATCAGCAAGGGCAGCAAATGCCAGAGGAAATAGGCCAGCGAGGTGATGAAGGCAGCCACGTAGGTCAACGCCGCCGCATTGAGGACCTTCTCGACCCCCTCTCGTTCGTCATGTGAGTTGATCATGCTCATCCGCAACAGGACCGCCTTCGCCCGCCGCGAGGCATCGAACTCGACGGGCAACGTCACGAGGTTGAACAACATAATCACTCCCCACCCCGCCGCCATCAGCGTCGCGCCGACCAACGGCTGGATCAGCCCCGTGAAGATGCCGATCAACGGCAGCCACATGACCATCTGGTTGGCGTACGTGGTGACGCCCACCGCCGCCATGCGCCACATCAACGGCTTGTACGCCATCGCATGTTGAATCGCATGACCGCACTCGTGCGCCGCCACCCCCAACGCCGCCGGCGAGCTGCCATGGTAGTTGTCGTTGCTCAGGACCAGCCGTTTCCGCATCGGATCATAGTGGTCCCCCAACATCTCGTCGTGCGCCACAATCTCGACGTCACGGATGCCGGCCGAGCGCAGGATGCGCTCCGCGGCTGCCGCCCCGGTCAGGCCCGAGCGCACCGGCAGCTCGTTGTATTTGCGATAGACCGACTTCACCCGGGCCGCCGCCCACAGCGACAACCCCATCGTTCCAACGACGATCAAAATAAACATCAGTGTCATGGCGTTTGCTCCTTTTCCTTTGTTGCGGGGCAGGTTACGCACGCCGTGGACTTTGACTAATACGAAGATTGGAATGGACACTTAGCTTATCTGGAATACCCTCCCCGCCCATGGACTGGCTCAATTACCATCATCTGCGCTACTTCTACGTCGTGGCCAAGGAAGGCAGCCTCGCGCGGGCGGCCGAAAAACTGCATGTCTCGCAACCCTCGATCTCCACCCAACTCGCCGAGCTGGAGCAGACCCTCGGCGTCGAGCTGTTCCGCCGCAACGGACGCGGCCGGTCCCTCACCGATGCCGGCCAGATGGCGTTCCAGTATGCGGAAGAAATCTTCATGCTCGGCCAGGAACTGGTCAACAGCCTCGCCAACCGCCCCAGCGCCCGCGCCCTGCGCCTCAGTGTCGGCGTCGCCGATTCCTTCCCGAAACTGGTCACCAACAACATCCTCGCCCCGGTCTTCTCTCTCCCTCAGCCCGTCAATGTGGTCTGTCGCGAAGGCAAAATCGAAGACCTGCTCGCCCAGCTCGCCTCCCACCGGCTCGATGTCGTCCTCGCGGATGAACCCGCCCCCGGCAGCCTCAAGATCAAGACGTTCACCCATCCCCTCGGCGACTGCGGCGTGAGCTTCTGTGCCGCCGGCAAGCTCGCCGACACCCTCCGCAAAGATTTCCCCGCCTCCCTGCACGACGCCCCCGCCCTGCTGCCCACCGACAACACCGGCCTGCGCCGTGAGCTCGAACAATGGTTCCGCGAGATTCGCGTCCGTCCCAATGTCGTCGCGGAGTTTGAAGATTCCGCCATGATGAAAGTCATGGCGGCGGACGGCAACGGTTTCACCGTTCTGCCCACCATCGTGGCGGAGGAAGCGGTCGCGCGTTATGGCTTCCGCATCATCGGGGCGACGAACAAATGCCGCGTGCATTTCTATGCGCTCACCGGCGAGCGCCGCCTGCATCACCCCGCGGTGCTCACCATCACGGCCCAGGCCCGGCAGGCGAAGGCGAATCCACCCGGCAAGGCTCCATCTCAGTCGCCCAAGAGCAACCGGTAAACCCGCTTCAAGGAGCGCAACGAGATTCGCGGCGGAGGGTAGCGGAACCGCACATCGAAAGCCAACGAACGGCGCACCACCGTGCGCTGGTGGCTGAAGCAGTCGAAACTCGCCCGCCCATGGTACCGGCCCAGCCCGCTTTCCCCCAGCCCGCCAAACGGCAGGTCGTTGCCGGTAATGTGAACGACAGTGTCGTTGAGGCAGACCCCGCCACTGCGCGTTTCGGCCA
>JBFZFE010000056.1:0-8076 GCA_041306525.1 Verrucomicrobiota bacterium
GCGCCGCGGCTGGGACTGATCGGCCGACGGAGAAGATTGTCTTCACCCGTTTTCAGCTCGCTTATTAACTACAACGAAAAGCACAAAGGAGAATTATGAACGAAGCCCGTTACTACAATGACAATGCCCTCTCCATCGGCAATACGCCGCTGGTGAAACTGAACCGCGTCATCGACGGCGCCCAAGCCACCGTGCTCGCCAAGATCGAGGGCCGCAATCCCGCGTACTCGGTGAAGTGCCGCATCGGGGCGAACATGATCTGGGACGCCGAGAAACGCGGCGTGTTGAAGCCCGGCAGCACCATCGTCGAGCCGACCAGCGGCAATACCGGCATCGCCTTGGCGTTTGTCGGCGCGGCGCGCGGTTACAAAGTGGTGTTAACGATGCCGGAAACGATGAGCATCGAACGGCGGCGCGTGCTCGCGGCGTTTGGAGCGGAGATTGTTCTCACCGAAGGCGCCAAGGGCATGGCGGGCGCGATTGCGAAGGCACAGGAAATCCAGGAGTCCGATCTGCAGAAGTATTTCATGCCGCAGCAATTCAAGAACCCCGCGAACCCGGCCATTCATGAGAAGACGACCGGTCCCGAGATTTGGGAACAGACGGGCGGCGCCATCGACGTGTTGGTGTCGGGCGTCGGCACAGGCGGCACCATTACCGGCGTGTCACGGTTCATCAAGAACACGAAGGGCAAGAAGATCCTGTCGGTGGCCGTCGAACCGACGGAGAGCCCGGTCATCACGCAGAAGCTGGCCGGTCAGCCGTTGAAGCCGTCACCGCACAAGATTCAGGGCATCGGCGCGGGGTTCATCCCGGATACGCTCGATCTCTCGATTGTGGACCGTGTCGAGCAGGTCAGCAGCGCCGAGGCGGTGGAGTTTGCGCGTCGGCTCGCCCGCGAGGAAGGTCTGTTGAGCGGGATCTCCTGTGGCGCAGCGGCGGCCGTCGCCGTGCGGCTCGCGAAGCAAGCGGAGTTTGCCGGCAAGACGATCGTGGTGGTTCTGCCCGACGCGGGCGAACGTTACCTTTCGACCGTCCTGTTTCAGGATTGGGCCTAGCGGTATGAAACTTTCCAAGCGCGGCGAATACGCGTTGCGCTCGTTGATCAGCCTCGGCATTGCCCAGGAATTGGGCAAACCGCGGCTCTCGATCCGTGCGCTGGCGGAGAAGGGGAATATCCCGGTCAAGTTTCTCGAAGCGATCCTGCTCGAGCTGAACAAGGCCGGTTACCTCTCCAGCGCGCGCGGCAAAGACGGCGGCTATTCCCTGCGACAACCGATGGACAAAATCATCATCGGCAACGTCGTGCGGCTCATCGACGGCCCGTTGGCACCGATCTCCTGTGCCAGCGTGACGGCGTACCATCCCTGCACGTGCCCCGACGAGGAGCACTGCGGGCTGCGGCTGTTGATGGTGGATGTGCGCAACGCGATTGCGCGAATTCTCGACAACTACTCGCTGGCGGATGTGGTGGAAGTCACGCTGCGAAAATACCGGCGCGACAAAGTGCCGATTCCATTCATGGAGGTGCTGAAATGAAGACGATTCTCGTATTGCTCGCGTTAGCCACGGCCTTGCCGGCTGGGGCGCAGAAGAAGGAACAGGTGACCTTGCGGGTCGGACATTTCCCGAATGTGACCCACGCTCAAGCCGTCATCGCCCATGGGATGAGCCGGGCTGGCAAGGGCTGGTTCGAGGAACGACTCGGACCCGACGTGAAGCTGGAGTGGTTTGTTTACAACGCCGGGCCCAGCGCGATGGAAGCGATCTTCGCCAAATCCATCGACCTGACCTACGTCGGCCCGAACCCCGCCATCAACGCCCATCTGAAATCGCGGGGCGACGAGATCCGCATCGTCGCCGGGGCCTGCAGCGGCGGGGCGGCGTTGGTCGTGAAGGCGGACGGCCCGATCAAAACCGATGCGGATTTCCGCGGCAAGAAAATCGGCACACCGCAGTTGGGTAATACCCAGGACGTCGCCGCCCGAGCCTGGCTGCGCTCCAATGGACTCAAGATCACCATGACCGGTGGGGACGCGTTTGTGTTGCCGACCGCGAACCCCGATCAGCTCATGTTGTTTCAACGCGGCGGATTGGATGCGGTGTGGACCGTCGAGCCGTGGGTCACCCGGTTGCTGCTCGAAGCCGGTGGGAAGATCTACTTCGAGGAGAGCAAGCTCTGGCCCGAAACAGCCGGCAAGTACGTCACGACCCACCTCGCCAGCAGCGCACGACTGCTGAAGGAGCGACCGGCATTGCTCCGCAAGTTCATCGCGGCACACGTGGAATTGACGCAGTGGATCAACGCCCATCCCGAGGAAGCCAAGCGCTGGTTGAACGATGAGATCAAAGCCGAGACAACGAAAGCCTTGCCGGCCGCGACGCTGGAGGGCGCATGGAAACGGTTGGAGTTGACGCATGACCCGGTCAGCGCCTCGCTGCTGAAGTCGGCCAACGACGCCCATGCCGTCGGCTTCCTGCGCGTGAAGCCCGACCTCTCGCGCATCTACGACCTGAGTCTGTTGAATGAAGTCCTGCGCGAGAGAAACCTGCCCGAGGTGAAATGAACTCTGTTCAGCAGGAACTCCAGAGCGTTACCCCGGAGAAGTTGGTTATCGAGAACGTCTCGAAGACGTTTCGCGCCCGTAAACAGGAGTTGCTGGCGCTCGACAAAGTCAGCCTGCAAATCCGGGAAGGTGAATTTGTCTGCTTGGTCGGCCCGAGCGGGTGCGGGAAATCCACGTTGCTCAACATCATTGCCGGCTTGGACTCGCCCGATACCGGGCGGGTGCTGGCGGACGGCAAGCCGGTCAGTGGCCCGGGCCGCGAACGCATGATGATGTTCCAGGAATCGGCGCTGTTTCCATGGCTCGACGTCATGGGCAACATGATGTTCAGCCTCAAGCTCAAGCCGAACCTGACCAACGCCGAGCGCCGCGAAGTGGCCCGCTTCTACCTGAAACTGGTCGGACTGGAAAGGTTCGAGAACGCCAACATCCACGAGCTTTCGGGCGGCATGAAACAACGCGTCGCGCTCGCCCGTTCAATGGCACCAAACCCGCGCGTTCTGCTCATGGATGAACCGTTTGCCGCGCTTGATGCGTTGACCCGCGAACAACTCTACGGCGACATCCAGCGCATCTGGCAGGAGCGACGCAAGACCATCGTGTTCGTCACCCACAACGTCCGCGAAGCGGCCTGTCTGGGCGACCGGGTCATCCTGTTCTCGCCGCATCCCGGTCGGGTGCAGGAGGAGTTCGAAATCAAACTGCCGCGTCCGCGCGACATCAACAGTGTGGACCTGGCGCAGTACTCGACGCGCATCGTGCATTCACTGAAAAGGTATTTACCGGGTAACGAGGTGGCGGAATGAAGCGACAGATAGTTGCAGCCCTGATCTTTGTCGGTTTGGTGGTGCTGTGGGAACTGCTCGTGCGGACGGGGCGCTGGTCGCCGGTGCTGGTGCCCTCGCCAGTCAGCGTCTTGGAGTACCTCTGGCACGCGGTCCAGGACGGTTCGCTTTGGGAATCATCGTTGGTCACGCTGCGGCGTCTCTTGGCGGGCTATGCCTTGGGCATTGTCCTGGGACTGCCGTTGGGCTTGCTGACAGCGCGGTTCAAGTTCGCTTCTGACACCTTGGGGTTGGTCGCGCTGGGCTTGCAGACCTTGCCGAGCGTGTGCTGGGTGCCGCTGGCCCTGTTGTGGTTTGGCCAGACTGAGACTGCGATGCTGTTTGTCGTCATCATGGGAACGGTCTGGTCAGTCATCATCGCCACTGACAACGGCGTGCGAACGGTCCCGCCGCTCTACGTTCGCGCGGCACAGACCATGGGTTCGCGCGGGTTGCACACCTGGATCAAGGTCATCATGCCCGCCTCGTTGCCGTTCATTGTCAGCGGCATGAAACAGGGCTGGGCATTCGCGTGGCGCTCGCTGATGGCCGCGGAGATCTATGTCACGATTCTTACCGGGTTCGGTCTTGGCCACCTGTTGCACTACGGCCGGGAACTGCAGGCCATGGACCAAGTCATTGGCATCATGCTCATCATCATCGTCATCGGATTGCTGGCCGACAAGATTCTGTTCTCCCCGTGGGAACGTTTCCTGCATCGTCGCTGGGGGACCGCCAAACAATAATCAAACAAGGTCTTGACGCGGTCCCAATGCTTCTCTAAGGTCACCTCACGATTTCGACTGCGGGGTGGAGCAGCCCGGTAGCTCGTCAGGCTCATAACCTGAAGGTCGTGGGTTCAAATCCCACCCCCGCTACCAATCAGAGGGCCCAGAACAAGCGTTCTGGGCCCTTTTTATTGGAGTCGCCACAGCGCTATTCGCCGGTGGTTGTCGCGCGGAGTGCGCCTGCTCCCAGTACAAGGGATTGGTCTCGAGCACTCAAGAAATTGCGGGGGCAACAACATGGTGGGCGGGTTGGCGGCGGCGAAGTTGAGGTTGGTGCGGCCGGCCACGGTGGTGTTGGAGCCAACCTGGAAACGGTCGAGCAGAAGGGGACGCCATCGACACACTTCACAGCACGACATGGCGCCGGGTGAACAGGCTTGTTCCTCTTACGGTGCATGCCGCGCCAAGCCATTCTGTGCCACGGTCAACGCTGCCACGTCGCCGAGTTGATCGCCGAGCATGGCCGGGCGGATGGCGCAGACCGCCAAGGCTGTCGGCAGGCATTCCTCGCGCAAGGCGCGCTCCATCGCGGGCCGCAGCAGCGATTCGCTGCGAGCGAAGATGCTGCCAATCACAATGCAATCGAGGTTGAGCAGGTCAATCGCGATCGCCAGCGCGCGTCCCAGCCGGTCGCCAACCTCCTCCCAGACCGCCTGCGCGGCCACATCGCCGTCGCGCGCCGCCTGGGCCAGGTCGCGGGCGGTCCATGGCCGGCCCAGCCGGCGCTGGGCCAGTTGGGCGATGCCGCCGCCGCTACAGAATCCCTCGACCGAGCCGGCCTTGCCGTAACCGACCGGCCCGTCTGGCGCTAGCCGGACATGGCCGATCTCGCCGGCATTGCCGTTGGTGCCTTCGAACAGCCGGCCATCGAGGATCAAACCGCTGCCGAAACCGGTGCCCATCGTGCAGAACATCAGGTTCCGGCTGCCGCGCCCGGCGCCGTGCTGCCATTCGGCCAGCGCGCAGGCATTGGCGTCGTTTTGCAGGAACGCCGGCGCGCCCAAGCGGTCCTGGAAAAACCTCACGACCGGCACGGCGTCCCAGCCCGGCAGGTTTGGCGGCGAGAGAATGACCCCCGTGCCGGAATCCAGCGGTCCGCCGCAACTGATGCCGACGGCGGCGACTGGTCCGTGTTGCGTCCCCAACTTGCCGGCAGCCCCGCCCAACAACGCCAGCATCGCCGCGGGCCCGCCCGCGGTGGGGAATTCGCGTCGGGCCCGCACGACGCCGTCGGTGCCGCCGATGCAGGCCGCGCATTTGGTGCCGCCAATATCGATTCCAACCAGCAAAGTCTTGTTCATGGGTTCGGTGCCTCGTTGTGAAACCGGCAGTTGAGTGTCTCGGGGTCCATGCTGCATGCGGTCCTTGGGCTGACCAGCTTCGGGCCAGGCCGCGTGCCATGATGGTCAAACGATCCCGGACGCCGCTTCATTTTGCTCCTTGATCGAGGTCGGCGGGCGGAGGATCGAATTTCAGTTCGTGCCACGGCTTGACGGCCGCGGCCGGCAACAGCACGGTCAGTTGGCCGGCTCGCTCGACGGCCGCCTGATGCGTTGCGTCGCTGCCCAGATAAACGATCTCGCTCTGGGTGCCCAGGGTGATCCTGGCGCTGGTGGGGCTGAGTTTCTCGACGGTCGGCACCGGCTCGCCTTGGCGGTGCGGCAGCAACACCGTCAGCCACTCGGTCTTGCCGGCCACGCCCCGGAGGCGGAGCCACTCGGCTTGTTCGCCGTATTGGCCGTCGGGCCCTTTCCAAGTGCCGGGCGTGAAGTCCTCGGGGATCACCCGGCCGAAGCAGGCGGCCTCGTAGTCGGCGCCCTTCTTGCCGCGCCGGTCCTTGAGGCTGCCGCCCCAGCCCCAGCGTCGTTGCTGCGTCTCGGTCACGGTCGGGGTCAACACGTGCAAGGTCGTGTCCACGCCGAGTTGGCCGGGGAACAGGAACCGCTGGCCGTCGCGTTCGATGCGGCGGGCGAGGATGTGGAGGTTCCACCAGACCGGTTCGGGCGACTCGATCTCGTCGCGGACCACCAGGTAGTCGGCCAGCCGGCTGGTGGCCGGGTCGTGTTTGACCAGCATCGTGTAGCGGCGGAACGTCCACGGTTTCTGGTCGGCCGGCAGGTAACTGGTCGGGTATTCCCAGCCCGGCTTGGGGGTCTCGTGCGGCAGGAGCGGGACGTGATTGATTTCGCGGGTCTGTTCATCAGCGACGAAGACGTCGGCCACGGCGTTGGTGGCGAACGCGCGGGCGACGCCGACGGCGGCGGGTCGCTGGTCGTTCATGTCGGGCCGGTTGTGCATGGCGGCGTGCCACGGACGCGGCGAGTAATGGCAGGCGTAATCGATCGCCAACGGTGTCGAGAGCGAGTGGAAATAGAAGGACAACTCGTCGCCCTGGTAATGGTTGCGGGCGGGACCGGCCTTGATGGTGACGTAGGATTCGCGGTTGGTGTCGTAGGCGTTGCCGCGCAGGGCGGCGCCGAAACCGTGGAACGACCGGCTGCCGATGTCGAGCGCGCCGGCCCATCGCTCGGGGAAGCGCGTGAGTTGCTCGGCGAACGTCTCATCCACGCCCCGGTAACTCTCGCCGAGTTGGTTCAGGCGCCCGACGTGGGAGCCGACACTGGTGTCGCCAAGGGGAGCTTTCTGGCGTTGGCCATAGCGCGGGTCCACTGGCGTTTCCATGCAGGCAAACCACTGGGCCACCTCGCGGACGCGCGGCCAATCGCGGAACGCGTTGACGTACCCGGCCTTGGCGGCCAACTCGAGGTACTTGGCGATGCTGAAGAACGCACCCGAGTAGCTCAGACTCTCCTTCCACGAGCCGCCGGGGAAACTGTCGTGGTCAATCTGGTCCTTGAGGTTGGCGATGCCGAACTCGATCCAGCGTTTGGCGTGCGGATGCTCCGGCATCAACAGGCCGATCAGGAACGGCGTGGGATACATGTCGGTATGGAAATTCGGGTTGCCGATCCGCCAGCGGTACTGCATGCCGGGCCAGTAATCCGGGTTGGTGAAAATGTAGGCCAACGCGGCCAAGTCCCGGCTCTTGACCGGGCCCTCCTTGGGCAGGCCACCCTTGACCCGGCGCGGGATCGTGGTCGGACATTTCTGGTGCTCGTTGAAACTGCCCCCCAGATAGGAACCCAGAATGCCGTAGGTCATCGGCTTGGCTGTCGAGGGCCAATCCAGCACCCAGTCGCGCAACACCACGTCCAGCGGGATCTCGACCCGCCGCCGGATCAGGTCCGGCATCTGTTTGCGCAACGCCACGGGTCCGGGCACGAGCGCCCAGTGCCGGGTCCCGCCGTCGGTCGGGAACTTGATCCAGACTTGGCCGGGCGTTTGCCGGTCGCCGTGGACCTCGAGGTTCTGCGATTCCAGCGGCACCGCGGCCGGCGAATCCCACTGGCTGCCGCGCACCGTGGCGATGCCGAGACCGGTCACGGCATTGGTGCTGTAGACGAACGCCAGCGGCCCGCCGCCATACCAGATGTCGCGCCAGATCGGGCCGAGCGTGGCGATCGGGTGTTTGACGGGCGGTTGGAGGGTCGAGTCCTCCATGTCGCCGCCGACCTGCGAGTTGCGAGCGTTGTAGGAGTGCGGGTGATACACCCGGTCGGCTTTGAGCCCGGCCAGGTCCCACTTGATGAAACTGCCGGGGCCGAACCCGTACTGTTCCACCACGCTGATCCACGGGTCTTCGGCCCGGCAATCAAAGCTGACCTGATACCGGTGTGCCGGGTCCTGAAACGCAAACGTCCGCCGCAGGATCGCCCGGGCCGGGCCGCGTTCGAGCCATTCATCCGTCACGTCCTTGACCACCACGCCCGCCGGCCAGGCCGAGGCTGTCGGCAAACCCTCGATCTGCGGCAGCGGCAGACGACTGGAGAAATCCAG
>JBFZFE010000057.1:0-2861 GCA_041306525.1 Verrucomicrobiota bacterium
GATTCTCGGCGCCTGCTTTGATGTTTACAAGGAGATGGGCTGCGGCTTCTTGGAGCCCGTGTACCAGGAGTGCATGGAGTCGGAACTGAGCACGCGCAATGTTCCGTTCCGGGCACAGGTTGAACTCGCTCTCGCCTACAAGGGGCGGCCGCTCAAGCAGCGCTACGTGCCCGATCTGGTCTGTTACGACAAAATCATCGTGGAACTGAAAGCTGTGTCGAGCCTGACCGACGAACATCGCGCCCAGCTCCATAACTATCTCAAGGCGACCGGCCATAGACTCGGTATGCTCGTCAATTTCGGTCATCATCCCAAACTGGAACATGAACGAATCGTCCGTTGATACTTCCGTGTGTTCCGTGTATTCCGTGGTTTGACTATGTTGGAAGAACTGAAAAAACAGGTGTGCGAGGCGAACCTCGCGTTGGTGAGCAAGGGGCTTGTGCTGGAGACCTTCGGCAATGTCAGTGGCGTCGACCGTGAATCGGGGCACGTCGTGATCAAGCCGTCGGGCGTGGCGTACGACGGGATGAAACCCAAGCACATGGTCGTGGTTTCGCTGGCCACCGGCGCGACGGTCGAGGGTGATTACCGGCCGAGCTCGGACACGTTGACGCATCTGATTCTTTACCGGGCGTTCAAGGCCATCGGCGGGGTGGTGCATACGCATTCGCTCCATGCGACCGCCTGGGCCCAGGCGCGCCGCGAGATACCGGCCTTGGGCACGACGCACGCCGATTACTTCCATGGCCCGGTGCCTTGCACGCGGCCGTTGACGCTCCAGGAAATCCGCGTGGCATACGAGGAGAACACCGGCAAGGTGATCATCGAACGCTTCGCGGAACTGGACCCGCTGCATTTCCCGGCGGCGCTGGTTTCCAATCACGGCCCGTTTGCGTGGGGCTCGGACGTGGCGAAAGCGGTCGAGAATGCCGTCGCGCTCGAATACAGCGCCCGGCTCGCGGCCGAGACGTTGCGCCTCAACCCCGCCGCCAAGCCGATGCCCGCCGCGTTGTTGGACAAACATTTTTTCCGCAAACACGGCCCGAAAGCCTACTACGGGCAGAAGTAGTCTTACACGTCGAAGATCACGGTCGCCCGCCAGGTGCCATCGGGGAGTTGTTGCACGCTGAGTTGGTGGTAGGTGACCGCCTTGATTTCCTCATGCGGCGATGAGCGGGCCGGATCGATGGAACAGCCGGTGGCATGCACGCGCCCGCCGGTTGGCGATAATTCCTCAAATTGGAAGTCGCGGAAGAGCCGTCCGTGCGCCTCGAACTCGAACAGCAATTCGCTGAGCCAATCGTGCAGCAGGTCTTCCAAGTTCCCGGCCGGCAGTGTGATGGAGCGTGGCAGTTGTTCGTTGCCGGTCGTCCATTCCCCCAGCGCCTCGTACATCGCGGCGGCCGCGTTGGTAAAGAGCGCTGGCAAATCGGCGCCGTAGACATGCACGCCGATGTCGGCGGTGTGTTCGAAAAACTCGTAATCCTTCGACATGGCTTCACCGTTGCGGGCGCAGTTCAAAGCAAACAAGCGAACCGTTGTTGCGGCAGAACACCCGGCCGCCGCTGAGGACCGGGTAGGTCTGGTTGCGCCAGTGGACGCTGTCGGGGCCGAGCGCCTTGAGGTTCGCCAATGGCTCGTAACCGTCCGCCGTCAGCTTGGCGATGATCAGGTCCCCGCGCGCATTCACCAGCAACACGTGGCCATGGGCCACGATGAATGATCCGCCGCTGATGCCGCCGGGACCGCTGTGGCTGGCCTCGCCCGCGCGCGGTTGTCGTAGTGGTCGACGCACGGCGTCAATGCCTTCCGTCTCGGGAATCTCGCCGAGTTCGGTGGTCCCCCCTGAGCGCGCCAGGTCGCCCGTGGCCCATTTTTGCTTTCCAGTGGCGAGGTCGCAAGCGAGCAGGCTCGAACCGCCTTGGGGCAGCAAGAGCAAATCGTGCCAGGCCGCTGGTGTCTGGTACCAGCTCTGACGCGGACCGTTCCAGAGCAACTCGGGCTTGCCGTCGCGCACCCGCAAACCGAGCGTGCCCAGCGAACTGATGTGCGTCGGCGCAATCACCTTGTCGCCGACAATCAACGGACTCGAAGCAATCGAGTAGCAACGCTGATCGCGCACCGGTTCCTTGTGGTTGTAGTTCCACAACAGCTTGCCGGTCGCCGGCTCGATTCCCAACACCGCGCTGCCGGTCAGGTGCACGATGGTCAGCTTGCCGTCGAGCATGCCGGCCGTCGGCGTGGACCACGGACTGCAACCTTCGGTCATCCGCCACAGTTCCTTGCCGGTCTTCGCGTTGTAGCCGATCAACACGCCGCCGGTGTAGGGGTAGGCGCCGCCGGCCGCTTGCGGCCGACCGGGCCCCAACATCACCGGCACCACCACGACGCCCGCTACTATCAATGGCGACGCGCAATAACCATACGGCGTCGGCGCCGCATTGAGTTCATTGGCCAGGTCGCGCGTCCAAACGAGCTTGCCGGTCGCCGCCTCCAAGCAGCTCAGCACCGCCCCCGAGCCGTAGGCGTAAACCAGCCCGTCCACCACCGCCGGTGTGCAACTGGCCGGCGAACGCGGCCGGCCCAACGTCTGCCCGTAGCTGTAGCTCCAGAGTTCCTTGCCGGTGGTTGCGTCGAGACAGAACACGGTCTCCGCATTGTTGCTGCGCGCTCCTGCCGCGACCAGAAACACGCGCTCACCGGCAACCGTCACCGCCCCGAACCCCGCGCCGGGTTTCACTTCCCATAGCCGCTTCGGCTCCGTCGCCCGCCAACCGGTCTCGCTCGAAGCGCCGAGTCCGTTCGGCCCGCGATACTGCGGCCAGTCGGCGGCCACGGCACCAAGAGCCAACAGCATG
>JBFZFE010000058.1:0-5035 GCA_041306525.1 Verrucomicrobiota bacterium
GAAGACCATCGCGCTCGCGCCCGACAGCGTGACGATCTACCAGATGGAAATCCCGTTCAACACGACGATTTACCGCGAGATGAAGGAAGCCGGTAAACTCGTCGCCCCTGTTGCCGATTGGGAAACGAAACGCCGTTGGGTCGATGAGGCGTTTGCGGCCTTGGAGAAGGCCGGTTACACCGTCGGCAGTGCCTACACGGCGGTCAAGGACAGCAAGACGAAGTTCCTGTATCGCGACCTGCTCTGGGAAGGCGCGGATTTGCTCAGCATCGGCGTGGCGTCGTTCGGGCACATCGGCGGCGTGCATTACCAGAACGAACACAGCTTGCCGGAGTACCAGACGAAGGTTGAACGCGGCGAGTTGCCGGTCTATCGGGCGTTGCGCACCAACGCCGAGGAACGCCTGATTCGCGAGATGATTCTCCAGATGAAGCTCGGCCACATCAGCCGCGCCTATTTCCAGAAGAAGTTCGGTGTGGACATCGCCGATCACTTTGCCGCGCCGCTGCAGCGCCTGGCCAAGGACGGCTGGTTGCGCGTTGACGGCGACGCGATCCGTTACTCCCGCGAAGGTCTCCTCCAAGTGGACACCTTCCTCCATGAATTCTTCCTCCCGGAGCACCAAGATGCCCGCTACGCTTGAGAAGACACTCTATTGCGGCGGCAACTGCCAAGTCACCGGCAGCGCCGCGGGTTGCGGCCCGAGCGGCGAGAAGTGCGGGCTTTGTCCGCTCGCGCATTTTTATACCGCTGCCGACAAGGCAATCCCAGCCGTGTGGGAAATCGCGGTGGAAGAAGTCCCGCAACCTTACCGGCAATTGCTCGTTCACGAACGCGACATGACCAGCACGCTGGAGCGATTCTACGGGACACGGACGCATCTGCGTGTCTTGCGTTCGGCGACGCGCGCCGGCGTGTACGAACGCGAGGTGGTGCTGCAGCTGGATGGCTCGCGGCGACCGGTCGAGTTCGGCGCCTTGACGGTTCATCTCGAACTGCTGCCGGCCAAGGTCCAAGCCATCATCAAGGAGGGGCATCGTCCCTTTGGGGGCGTGCTCGTCGAGAACGGGATCCAGTTCAGCAGTCATCCCAAAGCCTTCATCCGCGTCGAGCCCGACGGGGTGATCGGGCGCGCCTTGGAGCTCAACCAACCGGCTCAACTCTACGGTCGCTGCAACGCGTTGTACGACGCACAGCACCGGGTGCTGGCCGACATTGTGGAGATTCTGCCGCCATGAATTACGACGCCATCATTGTTGGCGGTGGCCCGACCGGCTCGACCGCGGCGGCCATCCTCGCCATGAAACACCGCCGCGTGCTGGTGCTGGAGAAGGAGAAGTTCCCGCGTTACCACGTCGGCGAATCGCTGATCCCGTACTGCTATTTCACGCTCGAACGTCTCGGCCTGATCGAACGGATGAAGGCGTCGCATTTCCCGAAGAAATACAGCGTCCAGTTCGTGACCCCGACCGGCAAGCTCTCGCAACCGTTCTACTTCACCCAGCACCGCGATCATCCCGCCATGCAGACCTGGCAGGTGGTCCGCAGTGAGTTCGATGAGATGCTCCTCGACAATGCCCGCAGCAAGGGCGCCGAAGTCCGCGAAGAGATGACGGTCAAGGAAGCCATCCGCGAGAACGGTGCCGTGGTGGGCGTGCGTGGCACCGACAAAGCCGGTAAGCCATTCGAGTTCCGTGCGCCGGTCACGATCGATGCCTCGGGACGCGACGGCTTCGCCCAGGTGCCCAACGGCTGGCGCGTGCGCGACCTGATGTTGAACAAGATCGCCATCTGGACCTACTTCCAAGGCGCCAAGCGCGACCCCGGCATGGACGAAGGCGCGACCACGGTGGCCTACGTGGCGGAGAAAGGCTGGTTCTGGTACATCCCGTGGCCCAACGACATGGTCAGCGTCGGCATCGTCGCTGAGTCGAGTTACCTCTACCGGGACAGCCGCGACCTCGCTGAAATCTTCTGCCGCGAAGTCGGCAACAACGTCTGGATCAAGGAACACCTCGCGCCCGGCAAGGTCGCCGCCCCGTACCGGGTGACCGCCGAGTTCTCTTACCGGGCGCGCCACTGCGCCGAGAATGGGCTGGTGCTCGCCGGTGATGCGTTTGCGTTCCTCGACCCGGTCTTCTCCTCGGGCGTGTTCCTCGCGCTCAAGAGCGGCGAGATGGCAGGCGATGCCGTGGATGCCGCCTTGACGACCGGCGATTACTCGGCCGAACAGTTCAGTGAATATGGCCGGCAGTTCTGTTACGGCATCGAGTCGATGCGGAAGCTGGTCTATGCGTTCTACGATGCGCGCTTCAGTTTCAAGGATGTCATCATGAAACATCCCCACCTGCGCGGCCGGCTCACCGACTGTCTGATTGGCGATCTGTTCACCGACTTCGACGAGCTGTTCGGTGCCGTCGCCGAGTTCGCCGCCGTACCGGCACCATTGCCCCACGGCAAACCACTCGACCCCAAGCAAGCCGTGCCCGTGTAGCCGGTAGCCTCTCACAGAGCGCGCCGAGTCACAGAGGAACTGGAACCACGAAACACACGGAACACACGAAAGCGGATTTCGACTCAGGACTCATGACCCGTTGTGCGAGGGTATCTGACCCCGCACTCCGGTCGACCGAAGGTCACCATGCTCAGGAACACACGACAGCCAGATTTGAAACAGGACAGCGGAGACCGGCCCCGGCCAGCCGCCGCCTCAGGGTTCAGGTCTCAGCATTTCAGCGTTTCAGGAGTCTCTCACAGAGCGCGCCGAGTCACGGAGGGGAAGTGGAACCACGAAACACACGGAACACACGAAAGCCGAATTTGACTCAGGACTCTGGACCCTGGACTCAGGACGTTTTTGTGTGACCTTGGGCCTTTGGACTTTGGACTCTCCTTCTGTCGTGGGAGCAGCGTCCCGCCGCGATTCCGTCGTGGGAGCGCCCTTCCAAGCGCGCCCGGCATTCCTGGTAGGGCTGGACCTTTTCAGGGACTTGACTGGTGGCGCAAGCGTCCCTGCTTGCGCCCCTGCCGCAATGGGGCAGGGCTTCTCCGATGGGCCTTCAATGCAACCAATCACCATTGGGCCGTGGCGACGCGACCGGCTGATCTGATTGAACGGCGAACTTGTCCGCCGCAACCCTTTCCCTGCTTGCCGGCCAGAAACTCTTCCTGCTACTGTCCACGCCCAAGAGGAGGAGACACGCGCTCGCAACAACATGGCCACGGAAGCTGATACCTGTCGCAAGTATGTCCTGCCAAAGTTGTATGCGGCGGGATGGACTGACGACCAGATTTGCGAGCAACGTTCCTTCACCGATGGCCGGATTGTCACCATCGGTACCGGTCACTACCGCAAACCCGGTAAACGTGCGGATTACCTGCTCCGGTGCCGGCCGTACTTCTTTCTGGCAGTGGTCGAGGCCAAGGCCGCGTACAAGAAGCCGGGCGACGGCATCCAGCAAGCCATGGCCAGCGCCGAAATCCTTGGGCTGAAGTTTGCCTACGCCACCAACGGTCACGGCATCGTCGAACACGACTACCTCACCGGCAAGCAGACCATTCTCCAGCAATTCCCGTCACCGGATGAGTTATGGCGCCGCCTGCGCCAAGCCGCAGGCATTCAGGATGGCAAGGACGCCGATGATTTGCTGTTCCCGTTCCATCACGAGATCGGCGGGAAGGACCCGCGCTATTACCAGCAGATTGCCATCAACCGCACCGTGCAAGCCGTCATCCAAGGCCAGAAACGCATCCTCCTGACGATGGCCACCGGTACCGGCAAGACGTTCGTCGCGTTCCAGATCATCTGGAAGCTCTGGAAGACTCGCCGCAAAGTTCGCATCCTATATCTCGCCGACCGCAATGTCCTCGTTGACCAAGCCAAGGACCGGACGTTCTCCCCCTGCGGCGATGCCTTGCACAAGATCCAAGGCAAGGTTTCCAAGAGCCGCGAAATCTACTTCGCCATCTATCAGGCCATCGTGGACGACGAACGCCGCCCCGGCCTCTACAAGGAGTATCCACCCGATTTCTTTGACCTGATCCTTGTGGACGAGTGTCACCGGGGCAGCGCCAACGAGGAAAGCAAATGGCGCGAGATTCTGGAGTATTTCTCCAATGCCGCGCAGATCGGCATGACCGCTACGCCGCTGCGCAAAGACAATGTGGACACCTACCGGTACTTCGGCAACCCGATCTTCACCTACTCGCTGGCCCGCGGCATCGAGGACGGCTTCCTTGCGCCTTACCGGGTGCATCGCGTGGTGCTGAACGTGGACGCTGCCGGCTGGCGACCCGACAAAGACCAACTCGACCGGTTCGGGCGCGAGATACCGGATGGCGAATACGGCACGAAAGATTTCGAACGACTGGTTTCCTTGCTGACCCGCACCGAGATTGCCGCCAAACACCTGACCGACTACCTCAAGAAGACCGACCGCATGGCCAAGACCATTGTCTTCTGCGTCGATCAGGAACACGCCGAAGATATGCGTTTGGCCTTGCACCGGGCCAACCACGACCTCACGCAGAAGCTTCCGCACTACGTGGCGCGCATCGTGTCCGACGAAGGCAAGATCGGACGCGGTCATCTCGACGACTTCCAAGACCCGGAGAAGGACGAACCGGTCATCGTCACCACCTCGCAAATGCTCACGACCGGCGTGGACGTGCCCACCTGCCGGAACATCGTCCTGTTCAAGCCCATCAATTCCATCGTCGAGTTCAAGCAGATCATCGGGCGCGGCACGCGGCTGTTCACCGACAAGGACAAGCTCTGGTTCACCATCATCGACTATACCGGCGCCACGCGGCTCTTCAGCGACCCGGACTTCGACGGCTTCCCGGAGAAGATCACCGAAGAGCAGATCAACGAGAACGGCGAGACCGTCGGCGGCGAAGAAGTCACCGTGCAGGAACCGATCGAGACCGAGGAACAGCGCGAAGCCGAGTTGCAGGCCCTCCTCCAAGCCGAACAAGCCGAGGAAGAAGGTCCGCCCCGGAAATACTACGTGGACAACACCGAAGTCCGCGTGCT
>JBFZFE010000059.1:0-8899 GCA_041306525.1 Verrucomicrobiota bacterium
TGCGGGAGATCTCTGGGCGGGTGCGTACGCGGGCGGGCCACTGGGTGAGGGTGCGACTGTGGACCAGTTTGCTGGAGCCGGGGCGCGATCCGGCGGAGCGGCTGCGGCAACTGTATGCGCCACGCTGGGAGATCGAGTTGACGATTGCCGAATGGAAGGTGCAGATGCACGACGGGGAGCGGCTCGGCCGTTACACGGTGCAAACAGCGGCCCAAGAGATCGCGGCGTTGCTGCTGGCGCACGCGGTGTTGGTGCAGGTGCGCTGTGCGGTCGGGCAACGGACGCAGACCGAAGTGTTGCGGGTCAGTTTTGGCGCGACGCTGCGGCTGGTGCGCTCGTTGTGGACGACGCTGGAGATTGGGGAAGGCTTGTTCACAGCCGCGCAAGAGCGGGCGTTGGTGGAGAGAACACTGCGGGCCATCGGCAAGACAGTCGTGACCAAGCGGCGTGCCCGCTCATGGCCGCGCGCCCTGAGACAAACTGTGGTGGACTGGCCGAGGTTGATCCGGCGCCGAACACCACGGCGAGTTTCAATACGAAGTCATTGCCCACGGCAAATCTTAACGGCATTGGCCTGAAGGCGGGATGTTGGAGACAGCCTTCATCGGCGGAAGCGCCGGCAAGCATGTAGTTGCGATAGCCGGGCGTCTTCACCCAGAGCTCGGAACCCGGTAGGGTCTTGTGCGGCGCGCCGCCACAACGCTGATCAGACTCGTGCCAGCCGAAGTCGTCGAGCTTGCCGGTGCCTTCGACATGCCATTTGCCGAAGTAGCCGTTCCGGTAACCGGCGGCGGCGAGCCGTTGGGCGAAGTGAGGATGATCAGGCATGAGGAACCCAGCCGTGCGGTTGGGTGTGAGTGCAATCCCAGATGCCATGTGTCGAGGGATAGAGCCCGGTCATCAACGAGGCGCGCGCGGGCGAGCAGAAGGCGTTGGTCGTGTAGTTGCGCGCGAAGCGGACACCTTCGCCAGCCAGCGCGTCGAGATGCGGTTTGATGCAAGGACTGCCGGCGGCGACCGCACGGGCATTCGTGTGATCGGTCATCAGGAATAGGATGTTCGGACGACGCGGTTGCTTCATGCGAAGCATCGTCCCTGATTCCCCATCGCGAGGCAAGTCCCCTATTGCCAGCGCGGCAGGTGGGGCGTATAAGTCGCGCCACGCTCATGAAACCAACTGATTTGCGTGGCATTCTCCATTACATCCCGCAGTTTCGGGACCGGGTGTTCATCCTCGCCGTCGACGGTGCGGTGGTGGCCGGGGACAACTTTGGCAACATCCTGCTGGATGTGGCGGTGTTGCGCAGCCTGAACATCCGCGTGGTGCTCGTGCATGGCGCCGGCCAGCAAGTCCAACAGCTGGCCGCCCAGTTGCAGCAGCCGATTACGAACTGGGATGGCACGGGTGTGACCGATGCGGGAACGTTGCGGGTGGCAATGATGGCGGCCAACCAAGTGACTCACGAGATCCTGGAAGGTCTCTCGCTCAACAACCTGCGCGCCGCGCACACCAACGCCGTCGAAGCAGTGCCGGTCGGCATCCTCAAAGGCATTGACCACCAGCATACCGGCAAGGTTCATCAGGTGGACGTGAACTTCATCCAGAAGCTGCTCGACGACGGCATTGTGCCGGTCGTGCCGCCACTGGGCTTCGATGGCAACGGCAACACCTACCGGCTGAACTCCGACGCTGTCGCCGTCGAGGTTGCCCGCGAGTTGCGGGCGGTGAAACTGATGTTCATTGCACCGCATAGCGGGCTCGAAGTTGACGGGCGCATGATTCAACAGATGTCGGTCTCGGAGTTGGACGTCCTGTTGAAGACGGGCGCGGAGAAGCTGCATCCAGAGATGTTGTCAAAGGCACAGCAGGCGTTGCGAGCGGCGCAAAACGGCGTCCCGCGCATCCACGTGATCAGCGGTGCGTTGCACGAAGGCCTGCTCGCCGAGGTGTTCTCCAACGATGGCGTGGGCACGCTGGTCTACGCCAACGAGTACCAAGCCATTCGCAAAGCCACCCGACGCGATATTCGCCACATCATGGCGTTGATGCGTCCGGCCATCCAAGGCGATCAGTTGCTGAAGCGGACACGGGGCGACATTGAGAAGCGGATCAATGAATACTTCGTGTTCGAGATTGATAACAACATCTGCGGAGTGATGGCTGTCCATCCCTACGCCGACCAGAAGAAATCCGAACTCGCCTCGTTGCAGGTCAATCCCGCCCATGAAAACCGCGGGATCGGCTCGAAAATGGCGGTTTACGCCGAACAGGTGGCGAAGGAACAAGGCGCGGAGACATTGATCGCGCTTTCGACGCAGGCCTTCACCTTCTTCCAGCACAAGCTCGGTTATATCGAAGGCTCGGCGGAAGATTTGCCGGTCACACGGCGGGAAAAATACGAGCAGAGCGGACGCAAGTCGAAGATCTTGGTCAAGAAGCTCGCCTGATTCGGCGGCGCTGCCGGGGGAATCATCCCTTGAAGTTGACCTGTGTCTTGCCGGCCGGCTTGGAGGCGTTGCCCTTGAGCTGCTGGATGATCTCGATCAACTGGGAAACAACCTGATGATGCGCCGTCTCCTGACGCGCGAGCATCACCATCTGACGGTTCACCTCGTTCAGGCGCGCCGCGACGTTTGTCGCAATCTCGGTGCGCTGCGTCTGTAGCTCCTTCAACTGGTTGCTCAAGGTCACAAGGCGATCAAGCGAAGCGGCCACATTCGGCTCACTGCCGGGCTTGGGAGCCTCGGCCGCTGGCCTTGTCTCCGACGCCGCAGCGGGCGCTGACGGAGCCGAGGCCGCGGACGATGCGGGCTTGGGCGCGGGAGCGGGTGGCGTCGGCGCCGTCGATTTGGGCGGCACAATGACGCTGGTCCGGCACTGCGGGCAATCGACAATCATCCCTTGGGCGGCTTCGTCGATGACCAGGCTTTTGTGACAGGCGGGGCACTCGAACAGAATGTCGCGTGAACCGATTGAGAGGCTGTTCGCGGGTGATTGATGATTGGCGGCGGACATTTCCTTTGTTTCTCCGCCGTCATGATGCCGACCTGTGCCAGGCTTTGCAAGTCCGAACAATCCTTGTTAGCATCCGGCGCTTGGAAAAACGAAAGCCAATCAACGTAGGTTGCTGCGGGTTCGCGCTGGCACAGGCAAAATACTTTGCCAGCTTTCCCTGTGTCGAGATCGACACCACGTTCTACAACTTGCCCAAACCCGACACGGTCGCAAAATGGCGGGCGGGCGCGCCTGCTGGCTTTCAGTTCGCGATGAAAGCCTGGCAGGTGATCACCCACTCACCTGAGAGCCCCACCTATAAGCGCACCCGTCTCGACGCGCGTGATCGGCCCCACTGTGGGGGCTTCGGTTACAACCCCACGATCCGGTGGGCTTGGGACGAGACCTTTCAGGTCGCCAAGGCGTTGGGAGCCTTTCTGGTGTTGTTCCAGTGTCCGGCCAGCTTCCGACCGAATCGGGAAAACATTGCCGGCTTGCGTCAGTTTTTCGAGCGGGCAAAACGCGGCAAGTTCGCGATGGGCTGGGAGCCGCGGGGGGCGTGGGACAGCGAGTTGGTCTCCCAGTTGTGCGACGAGCTGGACCTCGTGCATGTTGTTGACCCACTACAGCAATTGCCGGCTGCAAAGTCAAAATTCCGTTATTACCGGCTGCAAGGCGCCACTGGGAAGGCCCACCGGTTCAGTGAAGCGGAGATGTTGCGGCTGCGCAGCGTGTGTGAAACCGAGAAGCGACCGACTTACTGCTTTTTCAACAATCGTGCGATGGCGGCGGATGCCACCCGGTTCCAGCGGCTGATGCTCAGGCCACCAGTTCGTTGACCGCATCAATCAGGTTCTGGATGCCAAAGGGCTTCAGCAGGTAGCGCCCTGAAACACGCTGCAGAAAGGTCCGTACCTCGCCGTCGTCCGCGTGGCCCGTGATGAATAGGAAACGGTTGGCCAGCTCGGGATGGATGGTGACGGCCTGTTCGTAGAACTCATCCCCGCGCAGCTTGGGCATGATCATGTCACAGACGATGGCATCGTACTTGTGAACCTTGGCTTTCAGGAAGGCTTCTTCACCGTCATGGGCGACGTCCACAAGAAAGTTCTCGCCGGTCAAGGCGGCTTGGAGCGTCTCGGTCAGTTGATGATCGTCATCCACCAGCAGCACGGCTTTGAAGTCGGCGTTGCTCATTTTACCTCGCTCGGTTGGCGGGAGGATACCCCGGCAGGGCGCCCGGTGCAATTAGCAACTTCCATCAACAACTCCCGCGGCTGTTTTGGGGAAGAACTCGGCAGGCGAGAGCGTCTGCGGGTCCGGGAAGAAATCCTCATGGCTCAGGGGCACCTCGCTGGGTTTGAGCGGGAAGAATCTGCCGGTGGCACTGGCACAGAGCAGGCCATCCGCACTGCGCAGTTCAGCGGTCGTGCAACAGATGCGGCGTTGCTCGTTTGCGAGACGACCGACAAGATGATAGAGCCGTCCCGATTCGACCTTGCGGGCGTAACGCACGCTCATCTCAATGGAGACGAGGAACTGACGCTTCGCGTACGCCGCGGCCCAAAACATGACCTCATCGAGTGCACTGGCAGTGACACCGCCATGAACCACGCCTCGGTAGCCGGTATGGTGTTCACGGGGCGTGAAATCAGCCCGGACCTCCTGTTCTTCATAACGGAACCGCAGTTGTAGCCCGTGTGCGTTCTGGGCTCCGCAGACAAAGCACTGGTGGGTGTAGGGAAGCAGCACGCTCATCTGATCAATCTCCGCAGCGACAGCCCGCTCAGATAAAGCAGGAGCCAACAAGGCAAAGCAAAAAGCAGGACGGCAATCAAAGATGGCCAGTTCCAAGCGATCATGCCGGTTTGCATCGGATAGAGCATGATCAGGAAATAGCCCGAAAAACGCGCATGACCCAGAACGTAGGCCAATGTTTTGTCCTTGCGCCGAATCCCCAGGAGAATGGTGAACACCCCAATGGCCAGCGCACACGCGGTGACGGTCCAAGCCACCACCATGCGTTGCTTGCTGCTGCCGAGATAGCTGAACATCCCCACATTGGCCAAGTGCATCGTCCAGTTCACTCCCGCCCAGAGCATGACAAAGCCGTTGGCAATGGCTTGGCCAAAGGATACGCGTCGTTCCACAATCTCATCGAGCAACAGCGCAACGTACAAAGGCACCAAGCCAAGCCAGACCTGCCCGAAGTGCCGAAACGGCTCGACGAGCAGCTGCACGAATTTGACGAGATAGCCTTCCAAAGGCACCACTGTTGCTCCTTGGGGGCTGCTTGTAGCATACGCGCCCAAGCCGGGCAAGCCGGGCACTTGCGTACCCCTTTGTTTCTCGGTACAGTCCGCCGCGATGATCTTGGACATCGTCAAATGCGGGCACCCAGTCCTGCGCGAACAAGGGCGGCGCATCGAGCGCGTCACCCCGGCCTTGCGTCAACTGACCGCCAACATGATCGAGACCATGTACGCCGCCAATGGTGTCGGGTTGGCAGCGCCGCAGATCGGACAGGCGCTGCTGCTCGCGGTGATTGATGTTGCCAGTGCCGAGGAACCCGGTGAGTTGCGGATCGACGGCAAGGCGCAGACCATCCAATCGCGCATGCCCCTTGTCATCCTGAACCCCGTGGTCACGCGCTCCGAAGGCGAACAGACCGGCTCCGAAGGCTGCCTGAGTGTGCCGGATATCTCCGCCGATATCCGCCGGGCGGCCCGGGTGTGGGTCGCCGCCAGCAATCTGGAACTGAACCGTTTTGAAATCGAAGCGACCGGCTTGCTGGCGCGGGCACTCCAGCACGAGGTCGATCATTTGAATGGCATTTTGTTCATGGACCGCATGGATTCGGCCACGCGCGTCAGCTTGGAGGGCCGAATCAAAAAGCTTCAGAAAGAAACCCAAACTGAACTGAAGAAGACTGGGCGACGGCGTCCCGAACCGGCAGGGCTCTTGTGAATTTCCTCCGTCAAGCCGTCAATCTCTGCATGGGGTTTGCCCGGTACCAGGATGTCCTCGACAAGCCGCTGGCTGCCTCTCTGCGTTACTTGGCAGCGGTGATTGCCATCCTGAGCACCGCCTTGGTGGTGTCGTACATCCCGCGGGCGCTGGTCTTTGCCGACCAGCAGGCGGCATGGTTCGAAGAAAAAGTGCCGCCGTTCACCATCAACGAAGGACGGATCGAATCCGACATTGCCCAGCCGTTCCGGGCGTATCAGGACGAGTTCACTTTCATCCTCGATACCACTGGCGCAGTGACAAACCCCGAGACCAATACACCCGCAGGCCTGCTGCTGACTGCCGAAAACCTTGTCTTTTGGTTCAAGCCGTCGGATGCGCCCAATGCCCCCCTCCAGACCCAACGCCATGCTTTGAGTCGGATGTTTGCCGACGGCACGTTCGACGGCAAATACGTGAAGCATTATTTGCAGAGCATGATTTTTGTTGGCACCCCCATGCTGCTGGTCGGTCTGTTTCTGGCGGCTTTACTGGCGACACTGGCCCACGCTTGGTTCTTCACCTTCGCGGCCAACCTGCTGGAGCGGAGCCATCCCAACCCGCTCAGCCGCCAGCAATTGCTGAACATCGCCTTGCACGCCGTCACACCGGCGGCACTGGTGTTCACCGTTTACGCGGCGTTCGGATTGCGCGGGGTGGATTACTGGTTTCTGTATCTGGTGGTCTACGGCATCTTCCTCATTGGCGCAGCGAACACCTGTCGTCGGTTGCTTTTCGGTGAAGAAGCGCCGGAAGACGAATCCGCCTAGCAGCCTGTCGGACTTAGCCGGAGGTCTTTTTTTGCCGGCGGGAGAGTTTTTGCTTCCGGCCACGAGTGGGTTCTGCTATGCCAACCAGCATGCCCGCACGATTCGTCAACCTTGATCGCGACACCCCGCTGTTGTTGCCGCCCGACTTGCGCGACTGGGTGCCGCAGAACCATCTGGCCCACTTCATCCTCGATGCCCTCACCGGCCTGCCCTTTGACCACGTGCCACGTCAACGAGCGCGGCACGGGCGATGAACAGTTCCCGCCCCGCCTGATGCTGGGCCTGCTCTGCTATTGCTACGCCGCCGGCATCTTCAGTTCACGGGCCATCGAACAGGCCACCCACACCGACGTCGCCGTGCGTTTCCTCACCGCCGACACCCATCCTGATCACGACACCATCTGCACGTTTCGCCGCCACAACGCCGCCGTGCTGGCCGAGAGTTTCGTGCAGGTGCTCGCCCTGGCGCAGGAGTTGAAACTGGTGAAGTTCGGTCAACTCACCCTCGCGGTGGACGGGACCAACATCGGGGCCAACGCCAGCAAACACAGCGCCGTCAGCTACCGCCGCGCCGGCCAACAGATCGAGTTATTGCAACAGGAAGTCGCCCAACTGCTGGCCAAAGCCGAGCAAGCCGACAGCACGCCGCTCCAGGATGGATTGACCATCCCGGCCGAGATCGCCCGCCGGCGCGAGCGCCTCCAACAACTGCAAGCCGCCCGCGCCCAAACCCAAAGACCAATACAACTTCACCGATCCCGACAGTCGGATCATGAAAGCCGGCAATGGCGCGCATTTCGAGCAGTCCTACAATGCCCAAGCCGCGGTGGATACCAGCAGCCGCTTGGTCGTGGCGACCCGCGTGACCAATGCCGCCAACGACAAGCAACAACTCGAGCCGACCTTGGCCGCCGTGCCCGCCCCCCTGCGCCAGCAAGTCACCGCCGTCCTGGCCGACAACGGTTTCTACAGCGCTGACGCCGTGGCCAAGATCGAAGCCGCGGCCGGGCCGACCGTCTATGCGGCGGTGGAAAAGGTTCGCCACCACCGCAGCGTGACAGACCTGGAAAAGCGCCCCGACCCACCGCCGCCGGCCGCGAGTGCTGATCCCCAAGAACACATGCGCCACCGGCTCCAAACCGCGGCGGGCCGGGCGCTGTATCGGTTACGACAAAAAACGGTCGAACCGGTCTTTGGGATCATCAAAGAAGCGATGGGATTCCGCCGCTTCCACCTGCGGGGACAAGCCGGTGTGGCGCTGGAATGGACATTGGTCTGCGTGGCCTACAACCGCCGGCGCCGCCACCGCCTGCAACTGGCGGCGCACTGAAGAAAACTGCCCCGGGAAAGTGTTGTGTGTGCGGGGCAACAGGGTGATTCGACGCCGTCGCTCCTCCGCACCCCGATCTTGCTCCCTGTTTGCGCCGCCACAAGCCCCGACAAAGCAAACAGCTCGTCACAAGTCCGACAGGCTGCTAGCTAGCGGGATGTTGGTAGGGGTCTTGTCCTCGGGACAAACAAATAATCCCCGTCCACCGCCGGCATTGCCAAGCAAAGTTCCCGGCCAGCCCGAGACGGTTGCCACCTCCCAGTAGGACGACGGACTACTTGCACGCAAATCCTCGTATGCTCGCTGCGGCCAGCTGGCTGTTTTCGTGCTTCTTGGTCAGATACACCTCGGAGGTGCCGCAGGTTGTGAAGACACTGGGTGGCCCGCGCCCGCGCCCGCACGCGCCGATCAACAGGGCCACGAGAATGCCGATGATCGCCACCACGACGAGCAGTTCCACCAAGGTGAAACCAGTTTTGCGGTTTGTCGGACTCGATGGCGACAAGCCAACCGCCGTCATTCAGATTGGCATTCATTGGTTTGCGCTGGTTCAGAAATAAGGCAAATGGCACGTCGGCGCGGACCCGATGGACTTGAGCGCGGTCTGGGGCGGGAGCGCAACGATGCTCGTCGAGTGCATCAAATACGCCTTGAGCGACTCACGGGCCGAGGTGCCGACCACCGCGGGCGGGAAGTTCACGAAGGAAGAGAAGCTTGGGAATATCCCCGGCAAGGTCGCGCGCATTGATGTGGTTGGCCGCGGCAAAGTCGTGATCCGGTCCAGCGACAGTGACCGTC
>JBFZFE010000060.1:0-4978 GCA_041306525.1 Verrucomicrobiota bacterium
GCAGCAAGCGCTGATTGACTCGCTGGCGGCCAGTTGCGATTATCTTCCTGCTATGAAATTCTATGTTTCGACGCCGATTTACTATGTCAATGACCGGCCGCATATCGGGCACGTGTACACAACCACCATGGCCGACATCCTGGCTCGATATCATCGGCTGTGCGGCGACGATGTGTTCTTCCTGACCGGTACCGACGAGCACGCCGCCAAGGTTGTGGACTCCGCGGCGGAACGTGGTTTGACAGCGCAGCAATGGGCCGACCAGAACGCGCAGGCGTTTCAGGAGACGTTCGCGAAACTGGGTATTGCGAACGACGATTTCATCCGGACATCGCAGCCGCGGCACAAGGAAAAGGTGCAGCAATACGTGGGCGAGTTGCTGAAGACTGGTGACGTTTATCTCGGCGAGTACGAAGGCTGGTACGATGCCGGGCAGGAAGAGTATCTGCCCGAGAACAAGGCGAAGGAATACGAGTACAAGTCGCCGTTCAACGGCAAGCCGCTCGTGCGCAAGACGGAGAAGAATTACTTCTTCAAGCTCAGCAAGTACGCCGATGCACTCCTGCAGAAGATGAATGATGAACCCCATTTCGTGCAGCCTGATGTGCGTCGAAATGAGGTCGTGAACCGCATCCGCGAAGGTTTGAACGATGTGCCGATTTCTCGCATGGGCGGAGGCGACTGGGGAATCAAGGTGCCGGGCGACGACCAGCACACGATCTACGTATGGATTGACGCGCTCATCAATTATCTCTCGACCGTGGATACGCCCGAACGCAGCAAATACTGGCCGGCGGACGTGCATTTGATTGCCAAGGATATTCTCTGGTTCCACGCCGTGATCTGGCCGGCGATGCTCTTGGCGTTGAAACGACCGCTGCCGAAGCAGGTCTACGCACACAGTTTCTGGATCAGCGAAGGCCAGAAAATGAGCAAATCACTGGGGAATTTCGTGGATCTGGAGAAAATTGATCGCCACGTGGCGGAGTTCGGGCTCGATGCGTTCCGGTATTATCTGGCTGCGTACGGACCGCTCGGAATCAACGACAGCGATTTTGCGGAGGCGAAGTTCGTGTCGGTGTACAACGTCGAATTGGCCAATGAAATGGGCAATTTGGTAAATCGCGCGCTGAACATGCTCACCCGTTACCGGGCCGGTGTCGTGCCCGTTACCACCGCGTCAGACCTGCGCGCAGATGCCGAGAAAGCGTGTGCTGCGTATCAGCAAAAAATGAATGCTCTGAATGTGGGCGGCGCGATTGAATCAGTCCGCGAACTCGTCAACCGCGTCAACCGCTACGTGGAAGAAACCGCGCCGTTCAAACTCGCCAAACAACCTGACCAAGCCGGCAAGCTCGATGCGGTGCTCTACAATCTCACCGAGACCGTGCGCGTGCTCTCTGTATTCGTTGCGCCTGTCATGCCATCGATTTCCAGGCAGATTCGGACACAACTCGGGGTGGGTGAGCAGATTGGCGCCCTTGCCGACGAACTCCGGTGGGGTTTGCTGCCGGCCGGAACCCAAGTCGGGCAACCGGTGCCGCTGTTCCCCCGCAAAGCCTGAAAAGCTGCCCGGCAACCGCTCGCCAACGACTTACGCAAGAAATCTGCGAAATAGTTATTGACCGTTTTGGGGGATTGTGGTTCTCTGTGGGGCGGATTGGGGAAGTTTCCCATGAATGGCGAGTCACAGAGGATAGTGTTTGTTGGGACGTTCACGCACGCAGTGGATGACAAGAAGCGTGTTTCCATCCCGGCAAAATGGCGAGGGGCAGTAAGTGGCGCAGCTGAGTTCTGCGTTTTGCCCGATCCCAAGAACCATCTTTTGGTCCTTCCCCAAAGTGTTGTGAACAAGATGCTCGATAAGGCGGATGAGATTTCCATTGGCGAGTATGCCCGGCGGGATGCGTTGCGGTTTATCGCTTCACGTGGTCACTCGACTCCCTGTGACAAGCAGGGGCGGATCGCCTTGACCGATGACCTCTTGCGGCATGCGGGGATCACCGACGGAGCGGTGCTGGTCGGGGTGCTGAACAATTTTGAAATCTGGTCGCCCGAACGTTACGCCGAGTTCCAGAAATCGCAGCCGGCGGACATGGGCGAGGCAGCCAGGCAGTTGGGGATTTGAGAACATGAGCGGCGGCATGGCCAATTTGATGAACGTGAACGGGAGCCTGAGTTCGAAGGGCGAACCCCGGGAGTTCCAGCTGTCGCAAGTCAACTCGCTGCCGAAGTTGGACAAGCGCGGGTTGCGGGTGGTGAGCACGGCGATGCCGTCGGCGCGTGCCGGTCAAGCGGGCACGGTGCTGTTGGCGCGCCAAGGCGAATCGCTGCCGGAGATTGCGACGGATGTGATTGATCACACGGCGACCTATGCCGTGCGAAATGTGAAGTGCGACCGTTCCAACGACCGACGAGGTGTCGGGGTGGGGTTGAAACGGTTGCTCGGTGAGATGCTGGGTGGGCATCGCGCCGCGCGCCTTTGAAGGGGCGCGGTGAGTCGTTCTTTCGTAGCAGGAGTGAAGGGCAAATCAGGAAGGCGAGTCGGGTCGTGAAACGCGAGTATCGGTCCGGTCGGGCTTCCGCATGAGTTATCACCAGTCAGTCATGTTTGCGGAGGTGCTTGGTCATCTTCAACCGCAGCCGAGGGGCCTGTATGTGGACGGCACGGCGGGAGGTGGCGGGCACACGGAGGGAATTCTTCGTGCCTCGGCGCCAGACGGGCGGGTGATTGGGCTGGACTGGGATGATGAAGCGATTGCGGCGTGCCGGGCGCGTTTGGCTGAGTTTGGCGACCGGCTGCAGTTGGTCCAGGCGAGTTTTGGCGAGTTGAGCGAGGTGTTGGCAGGTCTGCGAGTGACCGGCGTAAACGGTGTGCTGCTGGATCTGGGAGTCAGTTCCCGCCAGTTCGACGAACCAACCCGCGGCTTCAGCTTCCAACGTGAAGGTCCATTGGACATGCGGATGAGCCGACTGACCACAACCACCGCGCGCGAGGTCATTGCGTCTGAAAGCCAGGAAGAACTGGCGCGCATTTTCTTCGTGTACGGCGAGGAGCGGAAATCACGGGCGATTGCGCGCCGGATCGTGGAAGAACGCGAACGCCAGCCGATCGAGACGACGATGCAGCTGGTCCGCGTGATTGAGCGCGTGCTCGGCCCGAAACGTGGCCCTGTGCATCCGGCAACGCGCGTGTTTCAAGCGCTGCGGATCCATGTGAATCGCGAGCTCGACAACCTGCGTGCGGGCCTTGTGGCGGCGAATGAAGCGCTGTTGCCGGGCGGACGAGTGGCAGTGATCAGTTTCCACTCGTTGGAGGACCGGATCGTGAAATGGTTCTTCCGCGAGACGCCGAGCCTGAAGATTTTGACGAAGAAGCCATTGATGGCCAGCGAGGAAGAAGTGGCCCTCAACCCGCGGGCCCGCAGCGCGAAATTGCGGGTGGCAGAAAAGATTTAGACGTACTGCGGAGAAACAAACATTGCAGTGGGGGTGGGGACCCTCGGAAGAACGGAAGGAGGCGACAACCAAGGAGGTCGCCTCCTTCCGAAAGACAAGGGAAGTTATGCGTGGGAATCGGAAGCGAGCGCCGTTGCGAGTGGGGACAGTCAGCAAGTCCGTGTTGATCTGTGCCTGCATTGCCGGCATCGGCCTGACCTATGTCTGGCAAAAAGACCAGATCTACCGGCTGGGCGACGAAATCAAACGCCGCGAAGGCGCGATCATCGCTGCCGAGAAACGCAACACCATGCTCGCCGCCCAAGTGGCCCAACTGAAGTCACCCTCCATGCTCGAACTGCGTTGCCAACAATACGGCTTGAGCCTGGTCGCCCCACGCGAACAGCAAATGGTCCGCCTCATGGAGCCCGGCCCCGAGTGGGACGTGAAGCTGATCCCCACCGCGGCGCCAGCCCAACCGATAGCGCCTGCCCGCAAGCGGCCGGCGGCCAAATCACAACCCAAGACGGTGGCCCGCCGATGAGCAAAGCGTCGCCAACCCTCACCGGCTTCAAGCTGCGCGCGCTCATTCTGGTGACGTGCCTCTCGCTGGCGTTCACCGCCCTGGCCGGTCGCTTGGTGCAACTCCACGCTTTCCGCAGCGATGAACTTCGCGCCGAGGCGACCCAGAACCAGCAGCACGTGGTCCAGCGCCAAGGACGACGGGGCGAGATTCGCGACTGCAACGGCAATCTGCTCGCCAACAGCCAGTCAGTCCGCATTGTCTGCGCCGACCCCTCCATCACCAGTTCCAACGCGCCCCTCATCGCCGCCCGTCTTGCTCCCTTGCTCAAGATGGACATTGCAGCCCTGGAGAAAAGGCTGGTCGGGAATGGCAAATACGTGCGCCTCAAGGCCAAGGTGGATGAAGACACCGCCCAACAGATTCGCGCCCTCAAGCTGAGAGGCATCATGATGGAGGACCAGTTCCTCCGCACCTATCCGCACGGGACACTGGCCAGCCACATCCTTGGATTTGTTGATTCCGAACACAAAGGCGTTCAGGGCATCGAGTCTGCAATGAACAAATACCTCGATGGCGTGACCGGCTACGTCGTGACCGAGCGCGACCGCAAAGGACGCGAAATCCGCGCGTTGCGCGAGGAGGGGATCGCGCCCCGTGACGGCAACCACGTCGTCCTGACCGTTGACCAAGTCATCCAGCACATCGCCGAAACCGAGCTCGACAAGGCCATGGCGGAACATCGTCCGCAAGGCGGCGTCATCATTGTGACCCGCCCCAAAACCGGTGAAGTCCTCGCGATGAGCAGCCGCCCGACCTTCGATTTGAACCATCCCGGCAACGCCTCTGCTGATTCACGCCGCAACCGCTGCATCAGCGATGTTGCCGAGCCCGGTTCAACCTTCAAGATCGTCAGCATTGCCGGTGCGCTCAGCGATGGCACCGTCGGGCTTGGCGACACTTTCTTCTGTGAGAACGGGGCCTGGCTCTACGCCAAGCGCATCCTCCACGACGCTC
>JBFZFE010000061.1:0-6157 GCA_041306525.1 Verrucomicrobiota bacterium
AAGCGCAACGTGCTCTATAACCACTACTACCCCACCTTTGCTGAATATAAAAAAGCGTGCCAGGGATTTTTCGATAACCTGGATAGCCATGCCAAGGAGCTAGGCACGCTTCTGACGGAAAATTTCGAGATCATTCGGAATTGATAAAAACCGAACTCACAAATAGGTTCAGTATGGTATGACCGGCTTTTCAAGCTAGCAGCCGATTTCAGGGACGATTGATATCGTCTTGCGAAGGACCCCCTGTGAATGCGCTTGCAAAGTCCTCCGCAGCTTTATGCCGACACTATCCGGATTTTTCGACGCCGCGTACGACTAGTGAGTGGCCCCGTGATGCATCGGAAATAGTGGCCAACACCGGGACACGCAGCAGTGCCCGCAACTCTTCGGCACTGCGAAGACGCGGTTGCCGTAAGTCACGCAAAAAGACGATACCTAGGGTTAGCAGTAAGCTCAGAATAAAAGACGCCGCGATGATGTTTGGACGCTTGTCCGAAGGTGTGGCAACAAGCGCGTCTTCGATGATGCTCGTTGGAATTAAATTTTCTCGATTCATGGTATCCAACAACCGTGCGTCGACCAGCTTGTTATGGTAAAGCTGAAGAGCCTTGTTGTTAGCGGAGATTGCAGTCTCCAGGGATGTGAGGCGGAACGCGCTTTCGCCTAAGCGATCGAGCTGGTTTTCAGTATCGGAGATGGCCTTTTCATGTTGATCGCGCTCGGTACTGAGCTGCGTGATCTCAATTTCGGCCTGGTTCAAACCATTTTGGAGCTTTTCCTGTAAAGGATTATTGGCGTAACCAGATGAGCCCGTTATGTAGGGCGGTATGCTCCGGAGCCTCGCCTCCAGTGCGGAGATTTCCTTGTTCTTGCGAACCACCTGATGGTGTCTTTCAGTATACCGGGTCAGCAGCTCGGCCCGCTCTGACCCAAGCCGGTTCAGCTCCATGTTGAGTTCCGTGGCTTGCGGATTGGGAATCGATTCCGTTCTGACCTTGACAGTCTCGGGCTCCTGCCCCAACTGTTGGCGCAGTATCGATGCTGCATCCTCGGACTTACCGAGCTCCAAACGGACCCGGTCGAGCTGCGCGCGCAGGTCGTTCAGCCGGAGGGTAAGCCGTTCGCGCTCTGAATCATACCCGCCCTCGATGCCCACTTCGTTCCGCAATGCCTCGAGAGACCGCATGTTGTCTCCGAGGGCCTGTTCGTTGAAGTCAAATTGGTTCTGATATAAAGCCAGTGGATCATCGCCCTCGATGGTTCGCATGTAGTAACGCTGATAGAGGACTGTCAGGGTATTGACAACGGCGCGGGCTCTCTCCGAATCAGGGTCTTCGAAGCTGACGGAGATGATGCTTGAAGTTGGAATGACGCGGATGCTGATTTGGTTGCGGAGACGTTTCATCTCCTGCACTTCCTCCTCCGCGCTCCGAGCGAAACCTAACTCGCGGATCACGCCGAGCAACAGCTTGCTGCTCCTAAGAATCTCCGCTTGTGAGTTTAACTCCTCAAGGGGGAGCACTCGCTCCCGCTCTTTTGCCGACAGGGCTGTGGACATCTCAAGATTAATGCGAACGGCATTCCCAAGCAGGATTTTTCCTTCCGCCCGGTACAGGACCGGCTGTTGCAGGGCCACCAGCAGCATGGGGATGAAAAGAGCGAGGAATATACCCACGCTATAGCGCCAACTTCGGCGTAGCGTCTTGAGAAAGTGCTCGGGGGAGAAATTGGCGGGACGGGTCAGCGGCGCCTGGCGGACGGGTGGATACAGGGCAATGGCGTCATTAATATCTTGCATAATGCGGTCCTTAGGTCATTCGATAGGGATCGAGGCCGACGAGCAGGGAACCAGCCGCCGCAAACAGGGGCATTAACAAGCCCTTGGCAACCTCGGCCAGCGGGCGGCGGGTCCGCTAGGCCAATAGTGGATTAAGGACACCAGCGCCTCATTGCTGTCGGCAGTTCCTTCAACTTTTTCATCGTCTTTGCCAGTGGTAGATAAAGGACACCAGCGCCTCATTGCTGTCGGCGGTTTCTCCAACATCCTTTTCGTCCTTGAAAAGATAACGATAGGTGAAGGCCAAGTCTGTTCGTTCGCTCAAACGCCAGTTGATCCCCGGCTCAATGAGTAAAAAATCAAGCTCGTTGGTGTTGCCGATCCCGATATTCCGTGTTTGGTTGTAGCGCGCTCGAAACGAGAGGCTCATGCGCGAACTTAGATCGCGGTTCACCGTCAACAGGACCTGGTCGGCCTCGCGCATCTGCCCGGATCCACTCGGGCGAAGCGAGCGGCTCACAAGCGCCCGCAGGCGTGTTTGCTCGCCGCGCTGGAGGAGGCCAAGACTGAAAAGCTCCCCGCTCGCGCTGCTCTTCTCCCTGCCGCTATCGAAGTCAGTCCAGTAGCCGCCAACCGCTAACTCACCCGATAGCGTTTTGGAAAAAAGGTGTTCGACGCTCAACGACAATGACCCGCCGGTATAATGGGTATCGGAATCTGACGAGTCATAATTGAAGACTTGCGGAATGCCGCTAACCGTCGTGGACTCTGTCCATTGATAGAACAGTTTGCCGGCACCACTTTGGTACAGATAGTTTTCAAGTTCAGCTTCGTCTTTGTTGGCGCCGTATTCGACGCCAATAAAATCATATCCCAGCTCCACGCCAGACCGCTCCGTGAGGGCATAGGTCCACACCGGGGCCAGATCGAGCTTGTAGCGGCGTACCTGAAAGCTGGTAATCCCTTGGTCGATGTCACCAGGGTCATCGATTTCGTTTTCTAAACTATTATCAATGAGAAAACTTCCGTCAAGGCCAATTTTGTGGCGCTCGGTGGCGTGTTGATAGGCAAGCGCCAAGAGGCCAAGACCGTCGTCGGGTATGTCGCTGTTAGCATATAGGGTGCCCTCTGCCCGGCCGCGAAGCGTCATTTTGGTTGCCCCCGTGTCCTGCCTCGCCTCCATGTCGATGCCGCCTGTTAGGCCAAAGGTGTCGTCTTTAACACCTGGCAGAAGCTGAGGATTGTCGTTGTACTCGGGCTGAATCTTAAAGGTGGCGTCAATCAGCCATGGCTGCCCATGACACGGTTGGACAAGCCCCAGCAAGCACAGTCCCATGAGAATTGCGCGAGCGGGCGCGGATGGTTGGTTTCTACTATCCATGCTCATCAGGGCACCATGACCACGTCGCCGCTCTGAAGGACAATGTTCTGTTCCAATCTTTCACCGCGCTGGAGCGCCGAGTACTGAAACGGGAACACGCGATCCCCCTCCCCCTCGGCTCCACCCCGACGCAGGATCTTGATCGCATCCTGGTCAGCGAAGGGTGTCAAGCCCCCGGCCAGGGCAAGGGCCTGGAGGACGTCGATCCTCCGTCCGCCGACAAATTGCCCGGGTTCGCTGACCTTGCCGACGACATAAATCCGGTAGCCCGCCGCCACGGCGAGGGATACGGTCACCACCGGATCGAGTAATTTATCCTTGAGTTTGTCGGTTAGCTCCCGCTCCACCTCGCTGGCGGTTCTTCCCGCCGCTCGGACCTGACCAACCATCGGAAAGGCGATCCAGCCATTGAGGTCCACTAAAGCGCGGGTTTTTAATGTATCTTCACCCTGCACCGTGATCTCAAGCACATCCTCCGGCCCGAGGCGATATTCCTCGCTGATAACGACCGCCGCATCCATGCCTCCGCTCTTGGGGTCGGATTGATCAAGCCCCCGCTCTACCTGGGTCGTGGCGCAGCCGGAAACCATTAGAGCCAGCAAGGCAGTGGCCGCGGCGAGGCAAGAGCCCATGCGGTGTCTGGTTCCCCAGCGAAATCGGTGACCGTTTTCCATTGGCGCCTCATTGAACTTGTGGCAGATACAGATTATTTGCAAAACAGAAGAGAGCGGCGTTTGACGCCAAGCCGCAGCAAGCCTGGGAAACGCCCAGCGAAATGCTGGCCAATGGCCTGAGGTAGCAATCCATATTAAAAGGATATCATGCCTGCGGGTTGCAAGAACACTGCGCGTGCGCCAGGGATCCCCATCGGGTCGTCACCTGGAGGTGCGGCGGTAGGGGCCCTCATCATTCTGTTGACCCGAACAATTTAATCCAAAAAAAGGCGGCCCGAAGGCCGCCGCCTTGCCGACTAGCGGCGCTTAGCGATACCCCCCCTAGGGGCGCACGATGGTGCAGGTGTCGTCGCTCGCTATGCCCAGCCGATCATAGGTATAAGCGTTGTAGCAGACGGGCGGGTACGCAGGTCCGTTATCCGGATCAACTGGCCCGACGAGCAAGGGCACCAGGTTTTTGGGATTCCCGCAATTGGCCAAAACACCGGCGGTCCAGATATTTGGCGTCTTGATCGCATTCTCGACCTGGTTCGGAGGATCGTAAGTTAGCTCAGTGGATTTAAACTCGAGACACGCGGCAGCGCGCAACGCGTTGACCGACGGGTAGATCGGGATCGACGCACCCTCGTCAAAGAAGAGAAGGTAGGAGAGCGACTTCTCGCCCGCTGACCAACTCATGATCTTGACCTCGCCAGTTGCCGAGTTACACGTCATCCCCGGGGTGACGCGACCGATGGAGGCGCAGGTAAACTCGGGGGCGAAGCAATCTTCGTCTTGCGGGTGCTCCATGGTCACCCGAAACTTCGCGCTCAAGGTGTCCTCGAAGTACGCCTTGCCGAAGGACTGTGTCCGGTAGGCGCCATTGTTCAGGGGCTTGCCCCGCCAACTCTGCGTGCCGTTGGGCGAATACACGTAACAGGCGTTAAAATAGCCATCGCCGCGGTACGTAAAGCTCGCGGGATAGTCCCACCCCGCGGGGATGGTGTCATCCCCCTCGACAAAGATCTTCAGGAGGCGGGTCCCGGCGGCATTCACCTGAGAGCGGTGACCAAGCAACATATATTCCTTTACGAGGATATTGACCCGCTCGCTCAACGCCGTGATGTAGGATCGAATTTGTCTCGTCGATGTCCGGATGGACCTGAAGTGATAGCTGCCTGATAGTGCCAACTGTAACGTGGCGTTAGCTTCCAGGACGATTCGTCCGTAATTACCCGGGTTCAAGGAGAGGGTCTGGCCCGGACCTACTGTATAGTCGGTGGCCCCGGGGGTGATGGTTGGGAATTCGATCGCCGTGCCTATATCCGTTGGCATCCCGGATAGATCCGCATCGGTTTGTACCGGACAGGGAACGCTGACATCCGCCGCGATATTCAGGGCGCCAGCGGCGGCGGTGTCATAAACGCACTCGCTAGTTTTTGAGGCACGAGCCAAATTGATGGTGGGTGCCACGACAGCGACGTCCGCCTGCGCTGGCGCCGTGACCGGTATGGTCGTGGCGGAAGAGTTACCGCCAATCGTCGCGGTTCCCGTGCTACAGACATCACTGCGGAAGGTCGCCGGATCATCGTCTCCAGCGAAGATCTCAAAGGGGCCAGGAATATTCACACTTTCGGTAGCGTATATCTCGCAGTTCTTGATCCAGGCGAGCGGCCCCTTCGCTACATTGACAGGACCGTAGGTCCCAGCTAACGCGTACATGCTTGCCCCAGGGCCCAGGAGCGCGGTGATCGCTACGACTAAAACCTTAGACTTAGCGCGGGCGGGAAGAAATCTTCGCCCCCTTGCTCCAAGGTGACTACTACTGCGGTTATGCGATGAGGTCATCATTTCGTACTCCACACTTGTTTTGGTTAGCACCCAACTGGTGCGCTTCACGCATCTCATTGGCTATCAACGAGAAACGTAGTCGTAAAAGCAATTAGAATGTTGGAATCCCAAGCTCCATCTTCCACTTCCCTTAGGGCTACCGGTAATGAACATAGTTCCAAGGCGACACTCCGTTCCCTCGACTTTTACAGCCCCAATTCGTCTGGAAGTTCTCCCCACTTCACCTTTCTTATAGCAGGCGGGCCACAGCAAGTCAACAATAACCGCACGGGGCGAGCAGCGCTGACGCATCAGCCCCGACCCTGCCAAGCGCGTGGGGGCTGAGCCGGCGACCTGCCACAACAGGAGGGGCGGATGGAGCGGAATGCGGCTGGTATTGTGGACCCCGAAAACCGGACAGTAATTTAAGCTGGCGCCGCACCCACAGGGGCATGTCAGCATGGGTGAAGCGAAGCGCGAGACGTACACGGCGTCTTTCAAGGCCAAAGTCGGTCT
>JBFZFE010000062.1:0-8167 GCA_041306525.1 Verrucomicrobiota bacterium
CGGCGGGAGCGCAGGGCGGCACGGCGGCGTAGCGATTTCGGCGCGCCACGGCGGCGCGGCGCCTGTCCCGGCTGGACTTGCGGCGGAGCTTCGATCAATATTTCGCCTCATGGCAACTTTCTTTGCTCGCGGAAGTATCAACGACAACATCACCACCGCCGAAAAACGCGCTGCGCTCGCCGAGAGCCTGCGGATCGTCGGCAAACCGTTGCGGCGCGTCTTGATCCTGCCGCCGGACCATACCCGTCTCAACTCCGACGCCGGCGAACTGACCCGTTTGCTTTACGAGATGCTCGCGCCCACAGCCGTTGTTGACATCATGCCCACCCTCGGCACGCACTCGCCGATGACCGAGAAACAGCTCCGCATGTTCTTCGGCGACACCATCCCGCTCGACCGTTTCTTCGTCCACGACTGGCGCAAGGATGTCCGCCAGGTCGGCACCGTACCGGGCACGCTGCTGAAAGAATGGTCCGCAGGGCGCGTCGACTACGATGTGCGCGTCGAGGTCAACAACCGCCTCTTTGCCGGCTATGACCTCATCCTTTCGGTGGGCCAGTTGGTGCCCCATGAAGTTGTCGGCATCGCCAACTACACCAAAAACATCATGACCGGCGCCGGCGGCGTCGATACCATCAACAAATCCCACTTCCTCGGCGCGGCGTTCGGCATGGAACGCATGATGGGCCGCATCGACACCCCCGTGCGCAAGCTCTTCAACTACGGCTGCGAGCAGTTCCTCCGCGACGTCCCGCTCGTTTACGTCCTGACCGTCATGCAGAAAGCCGCCCACGCCGCCAACATGATCATGCGCGGGCTCTACATTGGCGACGACATGGAAACCTTCACCCTCGGCGCCCGGCTCTCGCAGAAGGTCAACATCGACCAGATCGATGCGCCGCTGAAAAAGGTCCTCGTTTACCTCGATCCCCACGAGTTCAAGAGCACTTGGCTCGGCAACAAAGCCATCTATCGCACCCGCATGGCGATGGCCGACAACGGCGAACTCATCATCCTCGCCCCCGGCCTCAAGGAATTCGGCGAAGACCCCGAGATTGACCGGCTCATCCGCAAATACGGTTACCGGGGCACGCCCGCCACGCTCGCGGCGGTCAAAGAACACGATGAGCTCCGCAACAACCTCAGTGCCGCCGCCCACCTCATCCACGGCTCCAGCGAAGGCCGTTTCCGCGTCATCTACTGCCCCGGCCCCGGCATGACGCAAGAAGCCGTCCGCTCCGTCGGCTTCGAAGCCGGTGACCTTGATGCCATGATGAAGCAGTACAATCCCGACCAACTCCGCGACGGCTACAACAAGCTCCCCAACGGCGAGGAACTCTTCTACATCAGCAATCCCGCCCTCGGCCTCTGGGGCCTGAAGAGCCAGTTCGCCTGACCAAACCGGATGTCAAAAACCGCACTCATCGCCTTGCTGGTCTTCGCCTGCCTTGTCGAGTTGGGCGTCATCGTCCACCGCGTCACCGGCCGCATGACCGACGAGCCGCCGGCGGAACCGCCGCCCATCCCGGTCGTTGTCACCCGGCAACCTTCCCGTCAACCGGAACAGATTCCCGACCTGCCGCCGTTGCCGCCCGACAACTTTCCGTCCGCCGTGGCCGGTAACGAAGCGGCGCCGGCAGCCCCGCGCTTACCGGGTTTGCCGGGCCTGAATCTGCCGCCGGAGTTGATGCCCGCAACGGCATTCGTGGCCCAACTCACGGAAGCCCGGCAAGCGGGCGCCGACCTCTGGCTGTTGGCGCATGTCAGCGACACCCAGTTTCAACGTCAACTTGCGGCGTGGCGGCGCGCGGCGGCCAACACGCAAACGACGCAGCTGGATCCGAATCAGATGCGGCGTCAATTCATCGAGGCCACGGCCGGTAACGATGCGTGGCGGCGGTTACAAGTGGCCGGTTGGGCTCGGTCTCGCCCGGAGTTGCGATCGGCCAATGTCTCGATTGCCCAAGCCGAGGCGCTCTTCGAGCTGGAGAATGTTCGCGAGGCGCAAATGCGCGAGATCCAGCGGGCGTATTCCTCCCGCGAAATTGACGTGACGACCTACAGCCAGCGACAAGGCGAGATGCGCAGGCAATATGAGCTGGGTCGCCAGAAGATCATGGGCGAAAACAAGGTCACCGGTGCGCCGGTCAGCATCGTGAGATGACGGCATGAACAAGAACCTCTGGATTGGTGTTTTGACCGCGTTGAATGCGGTGCTGTTTGGCATCATCTTCAGCTTCCGCGAAGATTCACAACCGCCCGTGACAACGGTCCCGCCAGCCCCTGTGCAGCGACCGGCACCGGCATCGGCGCCGGCACCATTCCTCGCCGGGTGGGATGACGGACGTTGGCCGGATGACGAAAAACCCGAAGCAGTGCCGCGCGCGCCAGCGGAACGCCCCGAGAGTCCCATCACGACCGCTGACATCAACCCGGCCGCCAGCTTGGAATTGACCGCTGAGTTCGCCGACAGCGTCCGCCGGGCGCGTGCGGCGGGGTTGGATGAAGTGTTGCTGGCCCATGCGGTGGTGGCCCAATTTCACCGGCAGATCGAGACCATCCAGTTCAGCCCCGGGCCAAGCCCGGATGGCGCCAGTCGCGACGCCGCGCGCGCCGAGGCGGTGATCGGCTTGTTGGGCGAAAACGCTTACCGGGGCTGGCTGCGCTCGGATTTCTTGGCGAACCAGAATCTTCTCGGCAGCGACATCACCGACGTTGAACTGGAGAAGTTCATGCGGATTCATGAAGCCAAGGAAAAGAGTTTGGCCGAGCTGTGGCAGAATGGCAGGCTGGACGGCGGCAACTATCGCCAGAAGGCGCAAACATTGCAGGAGGAATATCAGCGGCAGCTTGTCAGTGCGTTTGGCCGGGAACGCGCCGGGCAACTGGGGCTGACCGAGGGACGTCGTTGAAACCTTTGCGCAGCAGGAGTGTTTGGATTGCTGCCGGTCATTTCACGGCCGGCAACCACAGCACAGCGGAGAAACAGTCATGAAGAAAACCATATCGATCAGTGTCGCGTTGGCCGGCAGCTTGGCGGGCGGCGTTCTGCTCGCTGCGCCGAACAGTGAACCAGCCAAGGAATGGCCGGCCGCTGTGCCGAATTTCAAGGCCCCCGCCGCGGGCGAACATCCGCGGCTGTTGTTCCGCAAATCCGATCTCGCCGCGCTGCGCGAACGCGCCAAGACGCCCGAGGGACAAGCGATTTTGAAGCGGTTGCGCCAGACCCTTGATGGCCGCGATGGCACCTCCTTGCCGGCCGAGTTCGGCATGAAAACCAAGCCGGCCCAGGATGGCGCAGGGCCGTTGGCCGGCAGCCCGGCCGGTCAGGTGTTCACAATTTCCCACGTCGCCGGCTATGGTTTCCTCTACCACGTTACCGGCGAGAAGCGTTATGCCGACCTCGGCCGCCAAGCAATGGACAAGGCATTGGAAGGTTACCGGGGCCGTGATCAACGCTACTCGTTTCGCCAGCCCTTCGGCGCGTTGCGCGCCGGCCCGGCGTTGGGCTGGATGGCAGTGGGCTATGATCTCTGCTACGACGGTTGGGACGACGAATACCGCAAGAAAGTCGCGCAGGTATTCGCCACCTACAACGAAGGCCCCAATACCAGCCTTGCTGAGTTGGTCCGCGGCGCGCGTCACGCGCCCCCCAGCAACCACTGGGGCATGCAGGTCGGCGGCGGCGCCCTTGCCATTCTGGCGGTCATGAACGATCCCGGCGTGGACATGACCAGCATCACCCCACTGCTTGATGTCAGCCAAAAGGCGATGATCCGCAACGTCACGGAGGGCTTTGGCGATGGCGGTTATTTTGCCGAGGGCGACGGCTGCGGCAGCATGGCCAGTCACATCGTTTACCTCAGCGCGTTGCAGGCCTGGAAGGTTGCCGGCGGCAAAGACTTCATCACGCCCCGCATGAACGCCCGCTGGACGGCGTTGAAATACTTCCTGCTCACCGTCCCGCAACCCGGTAAGCTCGACAACCTGCGCAGTTGTTTTCCGGAACGCGGCGGTTACCCGCATAACATCTGGGCGCGCAACGACGGCATGAGCGGTGCCGGGTACTTCGCCATCGGTTACCAGGCTGTCACGGAGAAGGAACGCGCCGGTCTCTGGTGGTGCTACAACAACTGGCTCAAGGCGCACGACGAGAAAAACGGCACGCCGTGGGACACCAACAGCCCGTACCCGCACAACTCGATCCTCGCCTTCATCAACACGCCTTTCGGCACCCAGCCCGTCAATCCCGCCGAATGCATGCCGTGGTATGTCCACGACTCCAAGCACGCCTTTTTCGGCTTCCGCAATCGTTGGCAGGACGCTGACGACATCGTCGTGTCACAGCTCGCCCGCAAATCGCCCTACCGCTTCGCGCATGGCCCTGACAAGAACATGCTGATCATGGAAGGCGCCAAACGCACGCAGTGGGGTTCCATCCCCGGCAACGCCAAAGTCCTTGCCGTCTCGCCTTCGCGCACCGCAGTGGTCGGCGACGGCACCACCTGCGTTGCCATCGACTTCTCCAAGGCCAGCGGCATGGATGGCATGCTCGTCATGAGCGGACCCAACGCGCCCGCTGCCGGGGCCGTTGACGTGGCCGGCACGAAAGTCAGTTTCCTGTTCCTCGGCAAGGGCCAGGCACCGACCCCGCAGGTCGCCGGCAACAAAATCACCGTCGGCAATCAAATCATCACCGTCGATGACGGAAAACTCACCCTCACCAAATAACATGACCAGTCGCGAACGCGTCTATCGAGCCCTGGAGTTCAACCAACCCGACCGGCCGCCACGAGATTTGTGGCTGTTGCCGGCTGCCCGCATCAACAATGGTGAAGCGGCCATTCAAGCGTTCCAACAGCGCTGGCCGATTGATATCACCCAGTGTTCCGTGGGCCGGCCGAAAGCGCGGCGCACCCAGGGCGATCCCTACGCGCCCGGGTTCTGCACCGACGAATGGGGTTGCGTCTACGAAAACGTCGTCGCCGGTGTCCATGGCGAGGTGAAGAACCCGATCTTGGACGATTACGCCAAGCTCAAGGACGTGCAGCCGCCAGTGGAGTTTCTGGAACTCGACATCGAGAAGGTGAACGCCTGGTGCCGACAGACCGACAAGTTCGTGTTCGCCAGCGGCTGGGCCCGTCCATTCGAACGGATGCAGTTCATCCGCGGCACCGAGAACCTGATGATGGACATCGCCGAGGATGCCGACGAATTCCACGCGCTGGTTGACCTCGTTCACGGCTTCTTCCTCAGCCAATACCGGCTCTGGGCGCAAACCGAAGTGGACGCGCTGGTGATGATGGACGATTGGGGCTCGCAGAACTCATTGCTGATCTCACCGTCCACTTGGCGGCGCGTCTTCAAGCCGATGTACGCGGAGTACACCAAGATCGCGCACGAGGCCGGTAAGAAGTTCTTCATGCACTCCGATGGTTACATCAACGACATCTACGAGGACTTGATCGAGATTGGCGTCGATGCCATCAACAGCCAGCTCTTCTGCATGGATATTGAGGACATTGGACGCCGTTGCCGTGGCAAGATCACCTTTTGGGGTGAGATCGACCGGCAACACATCCTGCCGCATGGCACCACCGAAGAAGTCCGCGCTGCCGTGCGTCGCGTTCACACCAACCTCTGGCAGAATGGCGGCTGCATTGCGCAGTTCTCCTTCGAGGGCGAGACCAGCCTGGCCAATGCCGATGCCGCCTTTGACGAGTGGCAACGGTTATTCGGGTCCTGACCCCCACGGGCAGGAGCTTCCCCATCACCGCTGGTCAGGTTCGCGCGCGGCAACGCCAGCTGAGCACAGCAGGGCGCGGCTGGCGTCGCTCATCGGCAAGGCAAGGGCAATCTCCTGCGCGGCAGGCGTCATCTTGCGCCAGGTGCGCCGCAGGATCTCGATCATCTTTTCCTCACCGGTCTTGGCCGTCGTCGCGGCGAACTGCGTTTCGAGAAACACGAGGCACAACGCATCTTCGAGGATGCGTCCTTCCTCGTCGCGGGGGAAATTGCGTTTCCGAATCAGGTCTTGGACGCGCCCGATGGTGGGTTCATCGTAACCGGCTTCGCGCAGCAGTTGACCGGCTTTGTCGGCATGAAACTGTTTCATTTCCTCGCGCCATTTCAGGTAAGCGACCCGACCGGGCGGCGCGGTGTCGCGCGGACGTTCCCAGCGACAGATATGCTGGGCGCGCGCCGCGAGCCGGAGCGCTTCGCTGGCCGCGGGCGCGAGCCGCTCAACCCAAGCCGAGAGCCGCTGCGAGTAAGGCAGCGCGATGCCGCGCGGATCAGCGGCGTTGGCGGCGTCGATGCGGGCCATGGCATCTTGGAACCGGGTCGGGTTCATGCGCCGCAGAATAACCCGTTCGGCGCAGAACACAACTTGCCGGACGGCGGGAATCATGCGATGAGAGCCACGTTTCCAACAGGAAAGGAATTCGTCCATGAGTGAGTTTGTCAAAGTTGCCGAAGTGACCGACCTCAAGCCCGGTGAAAGCAAGACGGTGATGGTCGGTGATCGTGAGATCGCGCTGTTCAACGTCGAGGGGAAGTTCCTCGCGGTGGACAATCTCTGCCCGCACCGCGGCGGTCCGTTGGCCGAAGGCGTGGTCGAGGGCAACATCGTTGTTTGCCCGTGGCACGGCTGGCGGTTTGACCTCTGCACGGGCGCGTCGCCTGTCGTCAAGACAGCCTGCGTGGACACCTTCCCGGTTCAGGTCGAAGGTAATGACGTGAAGATCAAGGTGGGTTGACATGGCACTGAAATCATCTTGGGAACTGGCATTGGAGCGCACGGCGAAGAGTTCGCCGCCCGCCCAGAAACTTACCGAGGCGCAGAAGGCGAAGCTGGCCGAGCTCGATCAGCTCTACAAAGCCAAGGTCGCGCAGGAAGAACTGACGCTGAAACCGAAGATCGCTGCCGCGCGCGCGGCCGGTGACCTGGAAGGCGCCAAGAAGCATGAGGACAACCTTGCCACCATGCTTGACCGTCTGCGCCGCAAGCTGGAGGAAGACAAGGAAGCCGTCCGCCAGGCATCGTGAAACGGACCTCGGTCTGCGCCTTGGTCAGCGGCGGGCTCGACAGTTGCGCGCTGCTGGCCGATCTCGCCCGGCGTTACGACCGCGTTCATCCCGTCTTTGTCCGGCAAGGTCTGTTCTGGGAAGCAGCCGAGCTGTGCGCCTTGCGCCGCTTTCTTCGTGCCACCAAGTTGCCGGACTTCGTCATCCTGGACTTGCCGGTGCGTGACCTTTACGGCGCACACTGGAGCACGACCGGCCAAGCCGTCCCCGGCGCCCAGACACGGGATGATGCTGTTTACCTGCCCGGCCGCAATCTCTTGCTCCTCACCAAAGCGGCGGTGTTTTGCGCGCAAAATGAAATCGGCACCATGGCGCTCGGTTCGCTGGGGCACAATCCGTTCGCCGATGCCACACCGCAGTTTTTCCGCGAGTTCGCCAAGACCGCCGGTCTGGCTCTCGGTTGCCGGCTGCGCGTCATCGCTCCTTACCGGAAACTGGTCAAGGCCCAAGTTATCCGACGCCACCGCGAGTTGCCGTTGCACCTCAGCCTCTCCTGCATCGCACCGCAACGGACCGTTCACTGCGGCCACTGCAACAAATGCGCCGAACGCCGCCAGGCCTACCACTTGGCCGGCAGCGCCGACCGCACGACCTATGCCAGCCGGTAAACTCAAGTGATGGTTTGCAGTCCGATTGGGATTTGGTAGAAGCGGGAACAACCATGTCTATTTGATGAAGTCCCGAACTTGGCGCTGACACTGCATCCGGAAGCGTTGTTTGACAGTCGCTACGTCACGACAGCGTTGGACAGCACGCCTTACCGGTCGCTGGGAGGGAATTTCCGAACGGAGCCGATAACAGGGAACGCGTTGGAGTGGAGCAATGCAAATGGGCGAATGCGGGTGAAGGTTTGCGCGCCGTGGTTGTTGCGGGTCCGCGTGGCGCCCCGGAGCGGGGAGAAGTTTGCGGCGTCGGTGACCGAGCAACTCGGGTTAGTCCAGGTGCCAAACAAACCTGGCGCGTGGACGCACGAGCAGGCCGGTCAGGAGTGCGTGGTTCGGACGGAGGCGATGGAGTTCAGCTTGGACACCGCGACCGGCAACTGGCGCGTCCGTGATTTGCAGGGAACCACGTTGGTGGA
>JBFZFE010000063.1:0-44450 GCA_041306525.1 Verrucomicrobiota bacterium
CCGAGAGCCGGTTTCTTCGTCGTGACGTACTCGGCGGCCTTGGCGGGGTCATTCAAGACGCGCGGTTCAAACGTGACACCGTCGAGTTGTTTGGCGACATACGCCGTGAACTCGGCAACCGTCGGTCCGGCAGTCTCCTGCGTGGCGAAACGTTCGCCCGTTTTGAGAAACAGAAAAGCGAGTGCAAAAAAGATTTTCATGATCGATACCTCCACCAACTGCGTGCGGCGACCCAGAGCTTCTCGGGACGGCTCAAGCGGACCCGTTGATCGAAGACCGCATACTGACGGGCCACGATCTTGTCCAGCAGCGCGGAATAGACCGCAATCATGACCGCCAAGGTCGCGCGGCTGTCCGGCGTGATGAGCCCGAGCAACGGCTGGGCGCGGTTATAGTAATCGCGCGCCCGGTCGGCTTGGAACTTCATCATCGCGGTGAATTGGGTTGTCGCACGCTGGTTCATGATGTCCGCCTCTGAGACGCCAAAACGTCGCAGATCTTCAAGGGGAAGATAAATCCGGTCGCGCTGGGCGTCCTCCTTCACGTCGCGCAAAATGTTGGTGAGCTGAAAGGCGATGCCACACGCCTCCGCGGGGGCGAGAGCTGAATCGTCCTCGTAACCGAAGATCGGCAACACGATGAGACCAACACAGGAGGCGACCCGGTAACAGTAACGGTACAGTTCATCGAAAGTTTCATAGCGCGTGACGCTTTGGTCCATGTCGGTGCCATCGAGCACATCGTGGAAGTGACGCACCGGGATCCGGTATTGTTTGACCGTGTCGGCAAGTGCCAGCAGCGTCGGATCGGTCGATTGCGAGCCGTTGAAAGCGGCATCCACCTGCTCCCGCCATGCGCGCAGACCCTCGCTGGCAGCCGCCGGGGAACCGGCATCGTCAGCGATGTCGTCACTGCGTCGCATGAAGGCATAGACGGCACACATGGCCCGGTATTTCGCGGGCGAGAGCGCGCGGAAGGAGATGTAGAAGTTCGTGCCCGCCCGTCGCGCTTGATCGCAACAGAGCCGGTAGGACTCCTCAAGGATGACCGTCATGGGGCGACATTATGCGAGGCGACCGGGCGCGACGCAAGACTGGAGGCAGTCTGCCTTCACCGGCCGAACGGCTCGATGTGGACGGTCACCTTGCTCACGCGCGGCAACGCCGCCCGCACGGCGTCGTCGACATGGTGCGCAATCAGATGTGCCGCAGCCACGCTCATCTCGCCATCGACCTCAATATGCATGTCCAACATGTAGCTGTAGCCCATTTGACGTCCAAAACACTTCTCAACCCCGCGGACGCCGGTAACCCCGAGCGCGGTAGCGCGGGCTTGGGTGAGGATGCTCCCGCCGGGTTGTTTTTCCATGAGCTCCCCCAAGGGTCCCCGCAACAGGCGCCAGCCGTTGAACGCAATGATTCCCGAGGCGAAGATCGCCGCCCATTCATCCGCAGCGGCAAACCGCGGCCCTCCCATCAAGGAGATGCTGATGCCCAGCGCGGCGGCGGCGGAGGTAATGGCATCGCTGCGATGATGCCATGCATCGTTGGTGACAGCGGCGCTTTCAATTTCGGCGCCAATCCCACCAACAAAGCGAAAGAGCCCTTCCTTGATCAGGACCACCACCAGCACAACGACCAAAGTGAACGGCGCCGGTGCTTGGTGAGGGTTGATGATCTCGCGAACTGACTGGTAGAGAATAACGGCCGCCGCGACGAGCAACATGATGGCAACGGCCGCGGCTGCCAACGTCTCCGCTCGCCCGTGGCCGTAAGGGTGATCGGCGTCAGCCGGTCGGCTCGCGACCACCACGCCGCGCCAGACAATGAGCGAGCTGAAGATGTCGGAGAACGACTCGATGGCATCCGCAATCAGGGCATATGAGGAACCCAGGATCCCGGCCGTTAGCTTGCCGCCAGCCAGCAAGCCGTTCGTCAGCAGCCCCACGGATGTGGCGCGCAGACTGTGCTGAAGCCGTGTCGTCATTGCGACAGCAGCGTGAGGATCGCTTTCTGGGCGTGCAGACGGTTCTCCGCCTGGTCAAAAATGGTTTGGCGATGGGCATCGAGCAGCTCAGCACTGATCTCCTTGCCCCGGTAGGCCGGCAGACAATGCATGACCAGTGCGTTGCTTCGCGCCCGCGCCGCAACGGCGGCGTTGAGTTGATACGGGGCCAGTACACGCAGCCGGTCAACCGATTCATCTTCCTTGCCCATCGAGACCCAGACGTCGGTGTACAACACATCAGCATCCGCGGCAGCGGCGAGGATGTCATCAGTGACGCGAATCTCCCCACCGGCTCGTTCCAACAAGGCCGGGCGCGGCTGGTAACCGGCAGGCGCCGCAACCGTCAGCGACATCTGCATTTTGGCAGCGGCAAAGACCCAGGAGCGCGCGACGTTGCAGGCGCCATCGCCCACAAATGCGATGCGCTTGCCGGCCAATGAGCCCAGCTTTTCCTGAATGGTAAACAGGTCGGCGATGATCTGGCAGGGATGCTCGTCGTCGGTCAGCGCATTGATGACCGGGATGGAACCACACAGTGCAAACTCCTCGACATCCGACTGTGCAAACGTCCGGATCGTGACGCCATGCAGGTAGCGCGACAACACCCGGGCAGTGTCGGCGACGGTTTCGCCGCGCCCGAGCTGGATGTCATTGTTCGACAGGTACAGTGAGGAGCCGCCAAGTTCCCGGATGCCGACTTCGAAGCTCACCCGCGTGCGCGTGCTGGCTTTGGCGAAGAGCAGTCCCCAGGTCTGGCCCTTGAGCGGCAGGTGGCTTTCTTGGCCGCGACGCGCCTTGACGGTGCTGCTCAAGGCCAGGATCTCGTTGATTTCCGCGGGGCTCAAGTTCTCGATGGTGAGAAGGTGTTTCATAGGTCACCCAACGCGAGTGTGAACCGCAACACGGCGACATCGGCTTCAGCGCGGGAAATGTTCAAGGGCGGCAGGAATCGCACGGTGTGCGTGCCGGCCGGTATGGTCAAAAGTCCACGGGCCGCCGCTTTGCCAACGAGCAACCGGTTCTCGGCATTGGTCTCGACACCAATGATCAAGCCGATGCCGCGGACTTCCTTGACGCCCGGGAGCGCCCGGAGTTTGTCCATCAGGTAGGCGCCAATCTCCCGCGCATTGGCGAGCAAACCGCCCTTCTCGATGGTCTCCAACACGGACAACGCCACCGAACAGGCCAGCGGTGTGCCACCGAAGGTGGAGGCATGCGAGCCCGGTCCCAAGACCGTCGCGTAAGGTTCCCGGGCCCAGATCGCGCCGATAGGGAAGCCACCCGCCAGTCCCTTGGCCCAGGAGATCGCATCGGGCTGGAGGTCGGGCGCGACCGTCTTGAATGCGCAGAACTCACCCGTCCGTCCCACCCCGCATTGCACTTCGTCAAACATCAGCAGCAGCCCATGTTTGTCGCACAACCGACGCAATCCCCGCAGGAACTCCGCTGATGCCGGTCGGATGCCGCTCTCGCCCTGGATGGGTTCGAGAAGGATCGCGGCGGTCTTCGGACCGATCGCTTGCTCGACAGCGGCAAGGTCATTGAACGGAACGTGCTTGAAGCCGTCCACCATCGGCTCGAAGCCCTTCTTCACCTTGTCCTGTCCGGTCGCACTGATGCCCGCGAGGGTGCGCCCATGGAAACTGTTGAGGAAGGTGATGATCTCGTAGCGGCCGCCGTGTTCGTTGCCGTGTTTGCGTGCCAATTTGTACAACGCCTCATTCGCCTCGCCGCCGGAGTTGCAGAAAAAACATTTACCGGCGATGCCGACAAGTTCCACCAGTTTTTTGGCCAGCAGTCCCTGCGGTTCGCTGTAGTAGAGGTTTGAGCAATGGACCAGGACGCTGGCTTGGCGCGACAACATCTCCGGTAAGGCCGCGTGACCGAGAACGTTCACCGCGATCCCACCGCCGAAGTCCAAGTACTCCTTGCCATCGGCATCCCAGACACGGGTTCCCTGCCCCCGCACAAATGCCAGCGGATACCGGCCATAGGTCGGCATCACGTACTTGTCGAAAAGCGCAACGATCTCCTGTGATTTGTTCACTTGACCACCTCTGTACCAATTCCTTTGTCGGTGAAAATCTCCAGCAACACCGAGTGGGGTGTGCGGCCATCCACAAAGTGGACACGGCGCACCCCGGCGTGGACGGCTTCCACCGCGCTGTCCACCTTTGGAATCATTCCCTTGTCGATCACTCCCGCCTGCTTCAATTCACCGACCTCCTTGGTTTCCAAGTGGGAGATCAAGGTTGCCGGGTCCTTGGGATCGCGCAGCAGGCCGGGCACATCGCTCATGAAAACCAGCCGCCGCGCACCAATCGCCGCCGCCAGCTTCGCGGCGGCAACATCGGCATTGATGTTGTAGGCCTGCTGATCATCCACTCCCAGGCCGATCGGGCTGATGACCGGCGTCACCGAACTGCGCAGGCACTTCTTCAGCGCTTCGGTTTCGACACCGACGACTTCACCGACATAGCCGAGGTCAACACCGTCCTGGACCAGTTTGCGGCAACGAAAGACGTCCCGACCGTTGAAGCTGCGCGCCTTGCCGCCAAGCTTCTGGATCATCTCGACGATTTCGCGGTTGATGACATTGAACAGGACGTCCTCCACGACTCTCATCGTCGCATCATCCGTGACCCGCATCCCCTTGATGAAGTTGGCGGCAATGCCGGCCTTCTCCATCGCCTTGGTGATGGCTTTGCCGCCGCCATGCACCACGACCGGGTTGATGCCAACTGCTTCCAGGAACACAACATCAGCCGCCACTCCACTGCGCACCTTCGGCTCGGGCGAATCCATGAAACTGCCGCCATACTTGACGACAAATGTAGAACTCCGGAACCGCTGGATGTACGGCAACGCTTCCAACAACAAATCGGCTTTCTGGATGATCTCTTGCATGCTCGGCTCGCGGGTTATTCGCCTTTGTTCAGCGTCACGTATTTCTCGGTCAAGTCGCATGTGTGAATCGTGCATTCACCCGTGCCAAGGTGCAAATTGACATCCACGGTGAAGGTCGGCTTTGTCACGATCTTCTTCAGCCGTTCCACGGACACACGCGTGGCCAAGCCGTTCCGAACAGCGACCAGGCCGTCAAACGCAATCTCCACCAGTGACTCGGTGACTTTGGCCGCCGAGTAGCCGATGGCATCCATGATCCGGCCCCAGTTCGGGTCATTTCCGCACCAGCAGCATTTCACCAAGGTCGAATTGGCAATCGCCCGCGCTGCCACCTCGGCGTCACGATCATTCCGGGCGCCGCGCACGTTGACCGTGACAAATTTGCTGACACCCTCGCCGTCCTGAACCATCATCTTCGCCAGCTCCAGACATACATGGTTGAGCGCCTGCTGAAACGGCGCCAACGGGAAGGAACCGGCCAGACCATTGGCGAGACAAATCACCGTGTCATTGGTGCTGGTGTCGCCATCCACGGAAATGCGGTTGAAACTCTGGTTCACCGCCGCCCGCAACGCCCGCTGCAAAACGGGCCGGTGAATGGCGGCATCGGTCGTGATGAAACACAGCATTGTTGCCATGTTCGGCTCGATCATCCCGGCCCCCTTGGCGATCGCGCCGATGTGAACCGTCTTGTCGCCATGGTGCACGCGCACCGCGATCTTCTTGGCGAACGTGTCGGTCGTCATGATCGCCTCGGCGGCTGCGTTGCCGCCGTTCGACGACAGGTTCCCGAGCAGTTTCTTGATGCCGGCTTCAACTTTGACGATGGGCAACGGCACGCCAATCCGACCGGTGGAACAGACCAGCACACCACTGTCCTGGCAACCGACGCGACGCGCCACCGCGGTCGCCATGGCCCGCGCGTGCACCATCCCGATCTCGCCCGTGCAGGCATTGGCATTGCCGCTGTTGACGACGATGGCACAAGCTTTGCCGGTCCGCGTGTGCGCCATGCTGACTTTCACCGGCGCGGCTTTGACCTGATTGGTCGTGAACGTTGCCGCCACCGTGGCCGGCACGTCGGAGACAATCAAGGCCATGTCCTTCTTGCCGGGTTTCTTGATCCCGGCCGCCACCGACGCGGCGCGAAAGCCTTTCGGCGCCGTTACAGAACCTTCAATCCTGCTGAATGATCCACTCACAACAGTCCCTCCGATTCCTCGTATCCAAACACCAGGTTCAGGCACTGGACGGCTTGGCCGGCCGCGCCTTTTGTCAGGTTGTCCTCGGCACTGACGACAATCAGCTTACCGGTACGCGCATCCACCCGGGCCGAGATATCAACGAAATTGGTTTCCTGCACGTTCTTGGTATCCGGCAAATTCTTGCCGACACGCACGAACTGTTCCCCTTGGTAATAGTCACGGTAAGCCGCCAGCACTTCGTCGGTGGTAACCTGCTTGGCGAGATCAAGATAGATCGTACTGACGATGCCGCGATTGATCGGCACAAGGTGCGGCGTGAAACTGATCTTCAGTTCCTTCCCGGCCAGCAACGAGAGTTCCTGCTCAATCTCCGACAAGTGCCGGTGTTTCGGGATGCCATAGGCGCGGACTGATTCGTTGCACTCGGGGAAGATGAATTCTTCCGCGACTTTCCGTCCCGCACCGCTCACCCCGCTCATGCTGGTCACGACGATGCCTTGGGCCTGCGCGATTCCCCGCTTCAAGGCCGGTGCGCATCCAAGAATGATGCTCGTCGGGTAGCAACCCGGGCAGGCAATAAGTTGCGCTTGCCGGATGGCATCCCGGCGCACTTCCGGCAAGCCATAAACTGCTTTCTGCAGCAACGCCGGTGCGGGATGGTCGTGCTCGTAGAACTCCTTGTAGATCGCCGCCGATTTCAGGCGAAAATCGGCGCTCAGGTCGAAAACCTTGACGCCCTTTTCCAGCAGCGGAATGGCATATTCGGCCGCCACGCCATGGGGCAATGCCAGAAACACGGCCTGCGCGCCGCTGTCAAGGATCGCGGCCACCTGCGGCTCCATGAACGTGGCATCAATCAGGCCGCGAAACTTGGGGAATACGTCAGTGACCGGTTTCCCCGCGTACTGGCGCGAGGTGAACCCGGTAATCTGCACATGCGGATGCCGAAGCAACAGGCGCACAAGCTCCTGGCCCGAGTATCCGCTCGCTCCGACGATTGCCACAGTTGTCTTCTGCATGAGTCATTTCTCCCGTAAAAACCAACAAGCCCCGAAGTATCGAACTCGGGGCTTGTGCTGGCAAGACTTGTTTAACGCAATTACCGCTTCGAGAACTGGAAGCGTTTGCGCGCCCCGGGCTGGCCGTACTTCTTGCGCTCCTTGGCGCGCGAGTCACGAGTCAGCATGCCTTTGTTACGCAAAACGGGCTTCAAATCGGCGGCCACCTGCAACAGCGCCCGCGCAAGGCCCAAGCGAATGGCGCCGGCCTGGCCGGTCATGCCGCCGCCTTCAACCTTGATCGCGATGTCGTACTTGTTGTCGCTCTGGGTGGTGCTCAACGGCTCAACCGCATGCATCCGCAACGTCTGCACGGTGAGGTAATCAGCGATTTCACGCTCGTTGACGGTGAGTTTGCCCGTACCGGGCAGGAGTTGGATGCGAGCGACGCTGGTTTTGCGACGTCCGACGGCAGTAATGGGTTTTACAGCGACAATGGCCATAGAGTGTTCCGACTAAAGTTTGATGGGTTCAGGTTGCTGCGCGACGTGCGGATGGGCGCCGCCGGCATAGACTTTGAGCTTGGTGATCATCGAGCGGCCAAGGCGGTTGCGCGGGATCATGCCTTTGACAGCATGCTCAATCAGATGCTCGGGACGTTTCGCGCGGACTTCGGCCACGGTCTGCCGTTTCTCGCGACCCGGGTACTGATTGTAGGTCATGTACTGCTTCGCGGTTTCCTTCTTACCGGTCACGACCACCTTCTCAGCATTGATAACGATGACGAAATCACCAGTATCAACGTGCGGGGTGAAAATGGGTTTGTGCTTACCGCGGAGAATGTTGGCGGCCCGCTCGGCGACTTTGCCGAGTACCTGGCCGTTGGCATCAATGACATGCCATTGCGGTTTCTGTTCTTCCTGCTTAGCCATGAATGTGCTCATTTGTCCTGAATCCAAGGGCGCGTAAAGTAACGACCACCCCCCATGATGTCAACCACTGATTTCGCCTAAATCCGCGTGCCGGCAGGGATGTCGGTATTCTTGGGGATGATGACAATGCCGTCGCGGACGTAGTGGGTGGGCGCATCGACATCGGGTTGGCCCGTCTTGTCCTCGATTACCACGTCATCGCCAATGCGAACATTCTTGTCGATGATGGCACGCGAGATCTTGCAGCGACGGCCAATGCGCATGTGGGGAATCCCCATCGGATCAGTGTCATCGCTGGCCACGGTGCGGGAGCCGAGGAAATCGCAGCCCATGATGATTGTGTTGCGCAGTTCACAGTCCGCATCGATGAAGGTCCGCACGCCGACAATGCAGTGATCCAGCCGCGAATGCGTGATGATGCTGCCGTCGGCCAGCAGCGACTGGTTGACGTGACTGTTCACCAAGCGGGCGGGCGGGAGAAACCGGGCGTGCGTGTAGACGGGGCTCCGATCAAACAGGTTGAAGGATGGTTTGTCGGTGCACATTGCAAGGTTGGCATCAAAGAATGAGCGGATCGTGCCAACGTCTTCCCAATAGCCTTGGAACACGTAAGCAAACACCCGCCGGCCGGCGATCGACTCGGGAATGATGTGCTTGCCGAAGTCAGTCATCGTGTTGTCGAGGGCCTGACGCAGCACTTCTTTGTTGAAAACATAAATCCCCATCGATGCGAGCAGTTGATCTTCGCCCGCTGGGATGGACAGCTTCGTGCGCAACGGCTCCTGGATTCGCAGTGAATCAAGCACGGCATCTTCCTTGGGTTTCTCGACAAACCGCACAATGCGTTTGTCATCGTCAATGGCCATGATCCCCAGCGATTTCGCATCCTGCCGGCGCACCGGTATGGTTGCAATCGTGATGTCAGCCTGCGTGTCGAGGTGCTGTTCCAGGACGTGCCGGAAATCCAGCCGGTAAAGCTGGTCGCCCGAGAGGATGACGATCTGGTCGTACTGGTCCTGCATCAAGAAACGCATGTTCTGGCGCACGGCATCGGCGGTGCCTTGATACCAACTCGAACCACCGAAAGTCTGTTGCGCGGCCAGCACTTCGACGAACCCACGCGAAAAGCGGTCAAATTGATAGCTGTCGTGCAAATGGCGATGCAGGGACGCGGAGTTGAACTGCGTCAGGATGTACATCCGGCGAATATTGGAGTTGATGCAATTGCTGATCGGGATGTCCACGAGCCGGTATTTGCCGGCAATGGGTACCGCCGGCTTGGCGCGTTCCTTGGTCAGCGGAAACAATCGCCGCCCCTCGCCGCCCCCCATGATTACGCCCAACGCCCTGTCTGTATTGACCAACTGTCGTGCCGTGATCGTCATAATGTCGGGATGCTAATGTCACCACCCCGCCCCGTCAATTGACAAAAGGAGGACGACTCTTTAGGCTGGAAACGTCAACGGCATATAAAAACCCAACGTTCGAAGTCCACGCAGTTGTGATTCGCCATCGCCGTTGATTCTCGGTGCAGACCGGGACGGTTGAACCGCCGCTGCGCGACTTCAGGAGTAAAACTATGTGTGGCATCATTGGCTACATCGGCAAGAAACCTGCCCAATCCATCATCATTGACGGTCTGCGCCGTCTCGAATATCGCGGCTATGATTCCGCAGGCATTTGCACCCTGAACAAGGGGCAAATCGTGGTGCGCAAGAAAAAGGGCCGCATCGATGAACTCGCCAGTCTCGTCCGCAAGCAACCCGCGACCGGCAACTGCGGCGTCGGCCACACTCGTTGGGCCACGCACGGCGCCCCCACTGATGACAACGCCCATCCGCATACTGATCAATCCGGCAAACTCGTCCTCGTCCACAACGGCGTCATCGAAAACCACCAGCAACTCAAGGATCGCCTCCTTGCTCAGGGCCACAAGTTCAAATCCCAGACCGACACGGAAGTGCTCGCTCATCTGGTGGGAGCGCATTACGACAGTATCGTGGCCGGTAAGCAGGCAGCAGACGGTAACGACGGCCATGACCACTCCCCGCTGCTGACTGCCGTGCGGCGTGCGTTGAAGGAAGTCGTTGGCACCTACGGCATCGCCGTGCTCCACAGCGATTATCCCGATCACATCATTGGCGCCCGCCGCGGCAGTCCCCTGCTCATCGGCGTTGGCCGGGATGAAAACTTCCTGGCCAGTGACGTCTCGGCCATCGTCGCGCACACGCGTCGCGTCGTTTACCTCAACGATTTCGAAATTGTTTCGCTGAGCCGGGATGATTTTCAGGTCACCACCATCGAGGCAGCGACGGTCAACCCGCAGATCAAGGAGGTCGAGTTCAAGGCGGAAGATGTTGAGCGCGGCAAGTTCGCGCACTACATGCTGAAAGAGATTTTTGAGCAACCGGCCTCCGTCAAGAACGCGATGCGCGGACGCGTTGTTCACGATGAATGCACTGCCCGGCTCGGCGGCCTGAATCTTTCCCCGGGCGAGTTGCGCGCCGTAGACCGCATGATCTTCGTCGCTTGCGGCAGCGCGCTTCATGCCGGCATGGTCGGCGAGTACTTGATGGAAGACTTGGGACGTGTGCCGACCGAATGGGAGTATGCCAGCGAATACCGGTATCGTAACGCCCCGGTTGAAAAACACACCCTTGTCTTTGCCATCAGCCAGTCGGGTGAAACCATTGACACCCTTGCCGCAGTGCGCGAATCCAAACGACGTGGGCATCGGACCCTCGGCATCGTCAACGCCGTCGGCTCGACCATCGCCCGCGAGGTGGACGGCGGCGTGTACATGCATGCAGGGATCGAGATCGGCGTCGCCGCTTCCAAAACCTTCACCTCACAGATCACCATCATGACGTTGCTGGCTGTGTTGATGGGCCGGATGCGCCACCTTTCCGCCGTGCGCGGCACCGAGATTTTGCGCTGCCTGGAAAAGATACCGCTCCAGATGGAGAAGGTGCTCGAACAAAGCGACAACATCGCCAAGATCGCCAAGAAATATTGTGAAGCGCACAGCTTCCTGTTCTTGGCCCGGCAATACAACTATCCCATTGCCCTCGAAGGGGCGTTGAAGCTCAAGGAAATTTCCTACATTCACGCGGAAGGCTATCCGGCCGCCGAGATGAAACACGGCCCGATTGCCTTGATCGACCCCAAAACGCCTTCCGTCTTCATCTGCCCGAAGGACGGTGTTTACGAGAAGGTGATGGCCAACATTGAAGAAGTGAAAGCCCGCAAAGGTCCCGTCATTGTTGTGGCGACGGAGGGCGACAAAGACATCGCCAAGCATGCCGATGACGTGATTTACATCCCGGAGACGCTTGATTGCCTGAGTCCCCTGCTCACGGTTGTCCCTCTCCAACTGCTCGCGTATCACATCGCAGTGGCTCGCGGTTGCGATGTGGATAAGCCAAGAAACCTGGCCAAGAGCGTGACGGTCGAGTAACCGGCTATCTGATTTCCGGCCGGCTGACGGCGGGGGTCGAGGCGGTGTAAATGGTTGCCGAGATCCCCTCGCCGGCGGCACCGGCAAGACCAAGTTGCTGGCCGGGGAACGGAAATGTGGCGTGGAGCAGGAACATTTCCTTCTGGTCGGAGAACTTGAGCAGAGCTTTGCCCGCAAAAGGAGCGCTGCGTTCGCCGACAAGCACTTTGCCGCGGCAAACCGTGTCCAAGGTGACCAAGTTGCCGGCGATGGACCTGTCGCCCTTGAACTGCGTGAGGCCTTGCAGGGCGACCTCGCTGAAGGTCTCGAAGATGATGCGAAAATTCAGTGCGGCAAACTTTTGGGCCCAAACGCCACCGGGGATGGTATCGAACATGCCGTATTTCCGTGCCGAATTGGTGATTTGGACAGTGAACGCGCCGTTCTGGGTGACGTGGATTTTTTCATCAAGCACGTCGAGTTGCCCCTTGAAACCAACTTTGCCCTCCACATTTTTGCCGCACCAGAAACTGGGGTGCCGGCTGCCTTGCTGGTCAAGAATCATATACACGATGTACGGACGCGGGTTGCGGCTCATGTCGAACGCGCCACTGACGTGTTCCATCATCTTCTCTTGTTCGGTGACCGAGAATGCTTTCTTCTTTTCGGCGGCGGAGACCGAAAATGTGACGAACAGCAACAGCAGGAGCTGAATGGGGATTGCTCGCATGGCTCAATTCCTTTGCCGCTTGTCGGCCACGCCCGAGGTTTTGTTTGGAATGGCGGGCGGGTTTGGCGTTCCTTGGGTGTCCACCAACACCACGTAACCGTCCCGACCGCCCCCGTTCTTCGGCTGCACGGCGTGGCGGATGTTGGTCGGGAACCGACGACTCCATTTCTGATCCACCTGACCGGGGACAAGGTCATGGGCGCCACCATGGCCACGACCCGCAAGGCGCAGCCCGCTGGCGTTTGGCGTCAAGTTGGCGATGCGGACGTTGTTCAGGTCGGGGGTGAAGATCGTGAAGAACGGTCCGCCCTTGGCCATGGCGAATTCATCCGTACGATGTTCGACGTACCAAGGGGGCACCCAAGCGTCATGGCTTTCGACGAAACCGGTCCAGCCGCCGCCGGTAACGGCGACCTCCCCGTTCGGAAGCCGGTACATGTCATAAATGTTGATGAGGGTTGGAATATCGCTGGTGGGCAAATAGCCGACATAGCGGGTGAAGGACGGGACGTCCATCGTTTCCGAAGTTGAACTGCTGAAACCGCCACACTTGGCCGGCAAGCGCAAGTCGTAGGGCTGCTGGCCGAGAACAGTGTTGCCGCCATCCGACCAGGCGGTAAGGGTAAGCTTCCCATCCTCACCAATGCGGATACTGGTCACGGGGGAATCTGCCACGAGGCGCAACTGGTCGACACCAACAATGGGACCGGTCCACCCGTACGCGGTCCAGACCTGTTTCCCATTGGCGTCCACCTTATAGAGGTAAGGGTTCACATAGGGCTCCAAACCCGTTGCTGAGCGGTAACTGCCACCGAAGTACATGGCGACGGATTTCGGATCCAACGCCATGTTGGAACCGCTGATTTCCAGCGTCGGGCCGTCGGTCACGCTGCCGTTGTGGTCAATGTAGAAAAGGTTGTCACCGCGCCGACACAAGACCGAACCGTCGTTGCGCGGGAAAATGTTGGCGGCGCCATGCTTGAACCGAACGGCCCAGACAACGCTGCGTTGGTCAGCAGAAATCTTCAGGACAAAGCCATCTGATCCCGCCTCGCGAACGCGCCCCTTCGCATCTGGCTTGAGCGCTTCCGGGTGGGGAACAAGCGCTGACTTCACGTTCTTGGTCAACGCATCAAAGTGCGGTCCCTTTATCCCCCGAGTTGATCGTCGCGGTCATGGGGGCTGTCATCATCGGGGCTTCGCCGCTGATTTCATCAATCTCAGGAGTGATGTATTTTGACCCAGCGCCGGTCGAACTGTTCTTCTGCCCCGCCGCGACACTGCTGACGCTCTGTTCCATCAGCTTGTCGAGCTTCGCGTTAGCTGTGCGGGCAATGCCGATCTCATGGAACGCCAGATGGATGAGCCGTTCGCCGCAGTAGTCGTGCAGGAGGAATACATTCGAGTCATTTGTTCCCGGAACACGTGACAACCAGATGTCACCGGGGTTCTTCGGGGTGAACCACTTGATTCCTTCATAGTGACCGGGACGTCCGAACCCGACGATCTTGCCGCGTTCGTCCTTTACCGGCAGGTTGGCGAACCAGAGCTGCCCCTGCTGGCTGTGTTCCTGGCCGGTGGCAGCATCACGCCATGTCACCTCAGCATTGAGATACTTGGGCGGGGTGGTTTCGTAGCCCTGGGCGCCCACAGCAAGCAAACCGGCCAGCAACGCAAGAATGATTATCCGGGAACGCATCGTCCCAGTTCACAACACCACCCTTGGGCGAATGTTGCCGTTGGCGAACGGTATGTAATCTGCTACAGAACCAGCATTATGAAATCGAAGCTGATCGTCGCGCTATGCGTTGCCGCCGTCGTGGTTACCGCCGCCATGAGTTGGACACAGGCGGCCGACCCGTCATCCACCAAGCCGGATCCACGGATTGACAAACTGCTGGAGCAAAACGAGCAAATCCTGAAGAATCAGGCCGAAATCCTCAAGAATCAGGCCGAGATGATCAAGAGCCTGCAGCAGGTTGAGACAGGCGTGATGTCAATTCGCCGTCGTTCCTGACATTTCTTCGGCAATGCGCTGCGCCGCCACCGCCGGATCGGCCGCCGCCAAGATGGGACGCCCAATCACGAGGTAACTGGCGCCCGCGGCAATGGCTTCCCCCGGCGTCATCATTCGTTTCTGGTCATCGGCCCCGGCCCAGACAGGGCGAATGCCAGGCGTCACGATTGCCATTTTCGGCCCGACCGCTTGACGAATCAGCCCAATCTCGTGCGGCGAGGCAACCACACCCTCCAAACCACAGTCTGCGGCCAACTTCGCGCGCCGCACGACTTCGTCGGCAACCTGGCCGGCAACGCTGGTGAGCACAGTTACGCCGAGGAGCAGCGGATGCCGTGGCACCTTGGCCGCTGCGCGGAGCATGTCTTCGCCGCCGACGGTGTGCACCGTCAACATCGCAACCCCCAACGTGGAGGCACTTTCGACTGCTTTGGCCACCGTGTTGGGAATGTCGTGGAACTTCAGGTCCAAGAAGCAGCGCTTTCCGTTGTCGCGCAAGAACTCGATGATACGCGGCCCGACAAGGGTGAAGAGTTGCGAGCCGACTTTGTAGGTCTCCACCGAATCGCCAAGCTGTTTCACCAGGGCACTGGCGCGTTCGTAGGAGTCAACATCGAGAGCGACAATAAGTTTTGATTTCATCGGGGGCGGCATGCTAGGGACACCGCCGTGACAACTCAAGCACAACTCACGCGCTTTTCGCCGGTCAAGGTCAACCTGTACCTGCGCATCGTTGGCAAACGCGTCGATGGGTACCATGAGCTTGAGACAGTCATGTTGCCGGTGCAGTTCGGTGACCGGCTGACGTTTGAGCCACACGATGCCGGCATCGTGCTGGCGTGTGATCATCCGTCGCTGCCGACCGACGACACCAATCTGGTTCTCAAAGCCGCTAAACTGCTGGCCCAGGAGCATGGCGTCCGCCAAGGCGCGAAGATCACGTTGCAGAAACGTGCGCCACTGGCCGCCGGTGTGGGCGGCGGCAGCAGCAACGCCGCGACGGCTTTGCGCGGGCTGAATGAACTTTGGAAATTGAATCTGCCGACGTCGGCACTCGGCAAGCTCGCGGCGCAACTTGGCTCGGACATCAACTTCTTCCTACAGGACGGGGCCGCCGTCTGCCGCGGGCGAGGCGAACAGGTGCAACCGATTCCGTGCAGGCTCTCCGCGCATGTGCTGTTGGTGACCCCGGGATTCGGCATTTCAACGCCGTGGGCCTACGCGGCATGGGCACAGGCTGCGAGTCGATTGACAGTTGCGCCGCCGGACGTTAGTCTGCTGGCGCGTTCGTTGGCCGAGGATGACTTGGCTGGAGTCAGTGCTGCGTTGTTTAACTCCTTGGAAGCGCCGTCGGTTGGGAAATTCCCCGTTCTGGATTTGCTCAAACGCGCCATGCGCACCAGCGGCGCCACGGGCGCATTGATGAGCGGGAGCGGCGCAACGGTTTTCGGTTTGTTTGCCGAAAAATCAGCCGCCGAACGATGCGCGAATCAGATGCGAGAGGATTTTGGACCGAGCCTGTGGACAGAAGTGACCGGCTCGGCAGCAGGTTTGGTTGCCCGGTAGTGTAATTGGTAACACAGCGGCCTTTGGAGCCGTATTTCCTGGTTCGAGTCCAGGCCGGGCAGCCAGTTTCTTGGGCGTGACTGGTGGCATGCCACCTGCTATCTTTGCCCTCGGCTTGGAGGCCAAATGAGTCAGACGGCAGGAAACATCTCAGAAGAGGAATTCCAGCAACTGCTGCGCACGGTGGAAATGTTCGAGGCCATCACCGAGGCGCAACCGGACGATTACCAGTCCTTGGAAATCCTGAAAGAGGCTTACACCAAGCTGGGGCGCAAACCAGACCGGCTTCGTGCCTCCCGGATGCTGGCCAGCGCCTATCAGACAATGGGCCATGTATCCCTGGCCATTCTTGAATGCGAAGCCATCCTCCAGGAAACCCCTGCTGATGCGGCCATCAAGGAACTGCTTGCCGGCCTGAACAGTTCCACAACAATGGCCGCTACCGCCACTCCTGCGGCGCCCTCGTTGGAAAAGGACTCCAAGCCAACACCACCTGCTGGTGAACCAGCGGGGGCGCCCAGTATCGCGGTCCTGCGTCAGCACGCCGAGGAGGGTGACCGGCTGCTGGCAAATCTGCTGGTTGCCGAAAAGCTGGCAACGCAACAGGCAATCGAACCCTTGCTGCAGAAGTTGCACGCGATGCGCGCTGAAGCCGGGGGACGGACCCAGCCCTTTTCACTGCTCCAGCTCATTGCCAACGAGCAGTACGCCAAGCTCGACGATTTGCTCACGGTCGTGCTGGACAAGTCCAACCTGCCGTACGTGCCGTTGTCTGTGTATGACGTTGATCGGGACAACGCGAGCCTGTTGCCGCTGGATTTTTGCTGGCAACACTGCCTGATTCCCTTCGATGTGATCAGCCGTTCCGTTCTGATCACGACCGCCAATCCCTTTGACATGCCATCGCGTCTGCAGGTCGAACAGATGCTGAACCGAAATGTCTTCTGGTACGTCAGTCACCCCCAGGAAATCATCACCGCCCTGCGGCGCGTGCACGGGTTGGACACCAGCAAGACACCACAGGCTGCTTGATGAAGTCTTTCGGAGAACGCATCGCCGACACCTTGATTGCTGATGGGGTCCTCACCCAGAAGCAGCTGACCGAAGTTCTGGAACTCCAGAAAAAGCAGGGCGGCCAATTATTGAAGCTCCTGCTGGAGCGTCGCTTTGTGACTGACCAGGACATGATGGTCAGCATGGGCCGTTGCTTGGGGACTCCCCCGGTATCGCTCGCCAAGATGCGTGTGCCAGCCGAGGTCGTGGAACTGATCCCCAAGGACATGGCACAGAACTACAAAATGGTGCCAGTCGCCCGCTTCGGCAAGAAACTGTTCGTCGCGATGGCCGATCCGTTGAACGTGATCGCACTGGATGATGTGCGCCGCGTCCGCCCGAACATGCAGATCGTGCCGTTGATCACCACCGAAAAGGCAATTGGCGATTTCCTGAACAACGCCAACGCGCAAATGGGCGGCGGCATCGATGAAATCCTCAAGGATGTGGATGTCTCGGATGTCGAGCTGGCCAAGGACAAGCAGGAAGAGATCAACCTCGATCAGCTCATCGAAAGCAGCGAGGAAGGCCCCGTCATCAAGCTGGTCAACCTGATTCTGGTGCAGGCGATCAAGGACCGGGCCAGTGACATCCACATGGAGTCATTTGAGAAGCAGTTGCGGCTCCGCTATCGCATTGACGGTGTTCTGTACGATTCCACCGCCCCGCCCAAGTCTTTGCAGTCGGCCATCACCTCCCGCATCAAGATCATGGCCAACCTTGATATCGCGGAGCGGCGCCTCCCGCAGGACGGTCGTTTCCGCATCAAACTGGCGGGTCGCGATGTGGACTTGCGCGTCTCACTGCTGCCAACAGTGCACGGCGAAAAAATCGTCATGCGCGTGCTCGACAAGGGCACCCTGAATCCCAATCTCGAAGCACTCGGTCTTGACCCGGATGACCTCAACAAGTTCCGGCAGGCCATCGACGCGCCCCACGGGATGATGCTGATGACCGGGCCAACCGGCTCCGGCAAAACATCCACCTTGTACGCAGTCCTCACGCAGTTGAACCAGCCCGACGTCAATATCATCACCGTCGAAGACCCCGTCGAGTACCAGATGATGGGAGTGAACCAAGTCCAAGTGAAGCCAGAAATCGGGCTGACCTTCGCCAGCGGACTGCGCTCCATTCTCCGTCAGGATCCCGACATCGTCATGGTTGGCGAAATTCGCGATTCTGAGACTGCTGATATCGGGGTGAAAGCCGCCCTGACGGGGCACTTGGTCCTTTCCACGCTCCACACCAATGATGCCCCCGGCGCCATTGCACGTCTGGTGGACATGGGAATCGAGCCGTTTCTGGTCAGTTCCTCAGTACTGATGATTTGCGCCCAGCGTTTGCTCCGCAAAGTCTGCCCTCACTGCAAAGAAGTGGAACAAGTTCCGACCGACCTGCTCCGTCGTTTGGGAGTGACCCCAAAAGAAGCTTCCGAATCCACTTTCTACCATGGTCGCGGTTGTTCCCGGTGCAAGGAAACCGGGTTTATGGGACGCATGGCAATTCTGGAGGTATTGCTTATCAGCGATGCGATGCGCGAGCTCATTCTCAGCAATACCAGCGCCAAAGTACTTCGCGAACTGGCCTTGAAAGAAGGCATGAAGACGCTTAGCATGGCGGGCATCGCCAAGGCCAAGGCTGGCTTGACTGCGTTGGAAGAAGTGCTCCGAGTTACCGGTAATGCGTGATCGAATATGCAAAATTGAGAGTTTTGGCTCGCAGCGGAGCACATTAATGCCTAAACAGACGGTTGGCATAGGTACTGCTAATAAACCGAACCGTAGTTCAAGAGACGGAGAGAAATGAAATTTCCTTTCTTCAAAGGGCAGAAGCCAGAGCAAAAGCCGACGACAACTGTGTTCGTGCCACCCCGAGCCGTCACGAACAAACCAACGCCCCCCGCCCCCGTCGTCCCGCTCCCCCCCATGCCGGTGGGCGGTGGTGATTCTGTCCCGCTGCGACTCAGCTCGATTTTGTCGCAACTTCCCCGCGATTTGTTTCAAAACGAGCATCGCGCACAACTCGCCAACTTGACCCTTTCTGTTCCCTCCCGACTGGTGCTCCCCCAGCTTTCGTCCGGCAAGGTTTCCATCGCCCTGGCCGATCTGGCGCCTGCGTTTCCCGCCAATGTGTTGAACCGCTCCGTTCTCGCCACCGCAGGGCAACACCCTGTTCTGTTGCCATTGCAGGAGATGATCGCCTCCCTGCCTCCCGAAGCATTCAAGGTCAAACACGAGGCGGAGATTTCGATGGACGAACCTGAGCTGGCGACATTGCCGGCTTTGTTTGATGAGGAAGCCACTCGCCGAGCAGAAGCCGTTGCCCGCAAGGCGGTCGCAATACCAACCCCCATCGAGGAGCCCGCTGCCATCCGTGCTGCGGCTGCCCCCCCCTCACCGGCGGCACCGGCGCGGGCAATGACAGCACCGGCGCCCGTCCGTACCCCGGAGCCAGTTACGGCGGCAACTCCAGCAGTGGAAGCACAGAAGATCAACATCCCAAGTGGTATTGAGATCCCCACGACAGTCCAAGTCTCGTTGCGCAGTTTGGTCAACAACATGCCTGAGAAGCTGTTTGTCTGTCCGAAGGCAGACCTCTGGCAGCAGACCGACTTGGATGTAACCGTGCCGTTGCCTCTGGAGCCGATTCTGTCTCAGATCCAGAGCGCCCGCGTTACCGTGCCAATCAAGAACATTCTCCCCCTCATCCCCGCTGCCATCCTGGTGCAACCGACACCCTTGCTGGACACAGAAGTGATGGTGGTGCCGCTCTACGAAGTAATCCCGCAATTGCCTCCTGAGCTGTTCACCGCCCAACTGAGCGCGACGCGTCCGCAGGATCAACAAGCGATTGATGCGGACAGTCCCGCGCCGTTCCAGGAGCGCGCCAAACCTGCCCCGCTGCCGGCCAAGCCGGTCGAACCCGAAAAGCCGGCTGTGGTGTCCGAAGTAACGGAGAAGCAACTGGAAGAGGAAATGCCAATCTTCTCTGAAAAACACCCTTCCCGGCTGCTTTCAGAGACGACACGCATCCAATTGCCCGCAGACTTGGCAGCCCGCGCCAAGGCGGCCTCTCCGTCCCCGGTCGCTCCGGCCCCTGGCATGGCAGCAGTTCCCGTGGCGCCCCCCGAACGCTTGATGCCTCCCGCCCCGGTGGAACCACCAAAGCCGGTCGAACCTGTCGCCCCCGTCGCGCCCGTCGTCGCCGAGCCAATCAAACCGGTCGAACCGCCAGCGCCGGCAGTCGAGTTGCCGGCAGCACCAGTCCCGACTGCAGTCCCGGAGCCGATCAGGCCAGTCGCCCAAGAACCCGAAACCCAGCCCCTGACAGAGGCACCGGCGATCGAAGAGGACGAGGCTGTTTCCGCCGAGATCGCCGAGGAGGAGGCCCTCGCCGCGGGCGCAGGTTCGCTCGACGAGCGCAAGTTCCTCATCAACATCAATCGCTGTACCGTCGAAGACCTGCTGCGCATCGAGGGAGTTGGCCGCAAGCTGGCGCAACGCATCATCGAGTTCCGCACCAATCACGGGCACATCTCGTCGATTGAGGAATTGCGTCTGGTGCCCGGTGTCGGACGCAAGACTTACCGGGCGTTGGCGGGAGTGGAATCACGTTCGCTGAACCGATTGCTTGGTGTTCCCGACGATCGCGAACTGACATTGCAGGAAGTGATCAAGCTGACCGGTTCATTGAAGGGCATTGAAGGTTGCATGTTGGCGATGTCCGACGGCCTGTTCCTGACCGGCCAACTGCCGGCCGGGTTTGACCAGGAAGCCATCAGCGTGTTTGCGCCCCAGTTGTTCAAGAAGATGGGCCGTTACGTCAAGGAATTGGGCGTCGGTCAGGTGCGCCGCTTCACGTTGTTCACGGATGAACGTCCCATCAGTATTTTCCGCGCGGCCGACGTTTATCTGATCATCATCCACGATACGCGTCACTTCAGCAAACGCCTGCTCCGCCAGTGCGAGCGGATCAGCCAGGAAATCGCGCGGCTCTGCCGTCAACGCACCGTTGTGTAAGGAGTTGGACCATGTCGATCATCAATTACGCGAACAAAGAAGTGCAGTTCAAAATCGTCTATTACGGTCCCGCCCTTTGCGGCAAGACGACCAATCTGGCCTACATTCACAGCCAAGTTGACGACACCAACAAAGGTGAACTCGTCTCCCTGGCAACGGCCGCGGATCGCACGCTGTTTTTCGATTTCCTGCCGTTGAACGCGGTGGTCATCAAGGGATTCAAGACCAAGTTCCAGCTTTACACAGTCCCCGGACAGGTCATCTACAACGCCACTCGCCAACTCGTTTTGCGCAGCGTTGATGGCGTCGTGTTTGTCGCCGATTCGCAATGGGACAAAATGGAGGAAAACGTCGAGAGCTTCAAAAACCTGCAGGAAAACCTTTCCCGCCAAGGGGCGACTCTCGACAACATCCCGTACATCATTCAGTACAACAAACGGGACATGCCGAATCCCGCGCCCATCCATTACATGGAGTTTCTGCTCAACAATCGCAAGACGCGCGTCCCGAGTTTCCAAGCGGTTGCCACCAGCGGCGAAGGCGTGTTCGGCACGCTCAACGCCATCTCACGTCTGCTGCTGCAGAAATTCGCCCGCGAAATGGAAGCTGCCGCCAATCGGCAAAAGATGGGGCCTTCCCCCGCCTCCTCATCTTTCTCGGGCATCGCCTCTGGCGTGGGGCGAACTCCACCGGCAGGCCAACCCCCGACCCGCCCACGCTTTTAATCTCAGATCGAAAGCGCCATGAACGCGACACCAATTGTCACCATCGAAGCGGCCGAACGGTTGCTTAACACGCTGGAAACATTCCTTGATGAGTCGGAAGCCAACTTCAGCATCGTGATTGACCGGGGCGGCTCCGTGCTCAGCCAAGCAGGACGGGTCCCCGACACGATCGACCCCACCATTGTGGGCGCCCTCGCGGCGGGCAGTTTCGCCGCCACCAAGGAACTGGCCACCCGCGTTGGCGAGGAGGAATTCACCGCCTTGCACCAGCAAGGGCAACGCGCTCAAATCCTGATGTCAGCCGTGGACAGCGATGTTGTTCTCGTCACCGTGTTTGATGAACACACGACGCTTGGCCTGGTCAAATTCTACTCCACCCGCACGGTCAAACGCCTTGCCACGGTTCTCTCTGATCTGCGGGGCGAACAGGCACCGACCGAACCCGTCTTCACCATGGCGGATGTGGACAATGCCTCGAACATGTTCGGGAAATAACTAGCTGGCCTTCACCCATCTGCCGCGGAACACCGTTTTCCCCGCCGCCAAGAACTCCCGCTCGAAATCGGTCTGCGCTTCGACTGGCAGGCTGATCGGTGCTTCACGGCGAAACTCGCCAATACCAGCCAGGACACGTTCCATTTGTCGGAAATAATCTTCGTGGTCGGTTGCCGTATTCAGGCAACCACCGGCCACAAGTGTTCTCAACAACTCGCTGGCAAACGCGGGATTCAGCAAACGCTTCTGAAAATGCCGGCGCTTGGGCCATGGATCCGGAAAATAAAGGTGGTACACCGAGATCGAACACGACGGGACCAGCCGGCTGACCAAATAGCTCGCCTCCAGACGGATGAACCTGACGTTCCGCAAACCGCGGCGCTGTGCTTTGCGGTCGACTTTGCGCAAACGGAGCAGCAATCGCTCGACCCCGAGGAAGTTGTGGTCGGGTCGGGATTGGGCCGCCCACAGCAGGAACGCGCCCTTCCCACAACCGATGTCCACTTCGATGGGCTGCTGGGATGCAAAAACAGTGGACCAGTCGATTGGATCGAGCCAACTCGGGGGCGTATGAATGTTGCTCGTGCTGGCAATCGTTCTCATGAAAAAAAGAGATGGTGGCTAGGGTCAGAATCGAACTGACGACACCGGCATTTTCAGTGCCGTGCTCTACCAACTGAGCTACCTAGCCACCGTTTGTGAAACGCGCGCGACTGTATCTTGCTCGCCGGACTCTGTCAAGAATCGCGCCTGTGAAACGGGGAATTACTTGCTCGGAACTGCCCCGAGAAGACCTGCGACCTGCTGCTGAACATCTTGGAGTTGATCCAGTCGCAACTGAGGATCGGGAACGGTGATCGTCTCACCGGTCTGGGCATGTTCGTAGACCAGCAGCTCCCTGTCATCGTCGCCTTTCAAGGTGTCGCGATGACGCAGAACCTTCTTGCGCTCAAGCATGACAGCCAAAATGTAGCGGGAGGCACCTTGCGACGGATCATTCGACTCACAGAGCTTTCGCAACAACGATTCCGCGGTGTCTTTTTGGATCGCCTCCACTGGCGGTGGCGGCGGCGCCTTGTACTCCCCCTGCCAATAGGAGGCGATGCCGTCGCGCGAGATGACTGCAAAGCAATTCGGGCAGAGATCGCGCCGATGATAACCATCAGCATTGAAACTGAGCAGCGTATGATAGGACTGCTTGTCCACAAAAGCCTGCTGGCATTGGGTGCAGGCTTGCGAGCGAGTTTGGATGTCCCATTCAGTCATTTTAGTTGCGAAACTGGGCGCAACTCATATCATGCCAAACGTTGGTTGTCACGCATCGCGATGCACACAAGGAGATATTTACTCGGTTTCGCCATGCTGCTGGCCCTGATTGGCTGCAGCCGCTCCCCCGAACGCTCGTTCGAGGAGGGCGTGCGCCTTTACCAAGCGCAGGACTACCCCAAGGCGGCAGCGGCACTCGAAAAGGCCATGGCCACCGCACCGCCAACCCCGCAAGTCCTCACCATGATCGGGGTCTGCCGTCTGCACGCCGGGAAAACTGAGGCTGCCATGCAGAGATTTCGCGCGGCAATTCAACTCGATCCCAACCACCTGCCGGCACGCTATAACCTCGCCCTCGCCCAACTCGAAGCCGGTCAGACCGAGGCTGCTGCCAACGCCCTGCGCCAACTCGCGCAACTTACTGGTGTCCCATCCGAGATCAACCTCCCGCTTGCGACCGCCTATAACAATCTCGCCGTCGCCGCCGTGCGTTTGCGCGACATCAAACGTGCGGAGCAATACTTTGAACTCGCGGTCAAAGCTGACCCGGGGTCTGTTGCCGCACGCAATCTCAACATGCTTCGCACGCCACCGGCCCCGCCGCCGCAAACCACAACTTCTGTCGCTCCGATCCTGCGGCCGGCAACCCCGCCCACCAACACGATTCCCCCGCAACCAGCCACCAAAAGCCAGCCCGCACCTCCCCCCACTCCGGCAACGCCCGTTGTCACGAACAACATTGTGGCAGCCCCGCAGACCGCTTCACCACCACCCAAAACAGAGCAGCCCGCCTCCGCGGTCGGCGCCAAACGCCGGCCCCCGACAGCTTCCCGCTCCCTGCCAACCGGCAACCGCGACGAGGCACGCAAGTATTTTGCGGAGGCGGTCAAGTTGCAGCAGCAATCGAAGCAGGCCAATGCCATCGCCTATTACACACAGGCCATCAAGCTGGACCCCTCCTATACGCAAGCCTATTACAACCTCGCCATCAGCTATCGCGACAGCCGTCAGTTCGATCGGGCCTTTGAGAACTACGAGCTGGCCTTGATGAGTGATCCGAAATTCCACGATGCCCGTTACAATTACGCCATCCTGCTTCAGGATCAGGGCTACACCTTCGATGCGCTCGAGCAGTACGAGAAAATACTCCATGCGAACCCGAATGACGCCGCTGTGCATCTGACGGTGGCCGCGCTTTGCGCTCGGGATCGGTCGTTGCGTCCAAAGGCCCGGGAACATTACGAGACCTATCTGAAGCTGGTTCCCAATTCGCCGCTGACCCGCGACATCCGCGCTTGGCTCGACCAGAACCGCTAAGGGGACTTCCTCTCGGCGGGCAGCAGAAACCAGGTCAAAGTTCTCCCCAATAACGACGTTTTGGCCGCCGGCCGAGTCAGCGCGTGAAATGGTCCTTCCGCAAAGAACGCCAAGATGATGCAGGCCAACATGAAGGCGCGCAACCCACCGGCCAGCGAGCCTGCCGGCCGCGCCTCACCCCAGCGCTCCATGGCATGTTCCTGGATTCGGCTCCGAAACTGCCCAACAAGCAGCTTCGCTGCCACCAGCAGCAAAATGAAACTTAGCCCGGTGGTTGTCTGGCCCGTCACTCGGCTGGCCTCGGCCAGCGCTTGACTGGTCCAGTGGAACAAACCAAAACCGGTGAGTCCAAAAACCAAGACCCCCAGGGTGCGTGGCAGTTCCATCGGCAGCCCGCGGCGATAGCCGCGCTTGGCCCACCACAAACACCACGTCACAACCACCAGATCCAGAAAACCCAATCGCATTCGGAGCGCAGCTTGTCGCAGTCCTCCCAGGAAGGCAAGCGCACTCCCGAGGCTGCCCTCTGGACAGCGGCACAACTCGAACATAGCGTAGCCAGCGACCCATACCGTCGCCATTCGGACATTCCATGCCTGATCTGGATCTTTTGGTTCGTCTATTTGACGCCTTGCCGCAAGCGGCCATCCTGGCCAACCGTGCGGGGCTGATCTTGTACGTCAGCCGGCGTGCGGCAGAGATGCTGAACTGCCGTCCCGAGGAGTTGACCGGCCAGCAGGCTGCCTGCTTGGTGCCCGAACGCGTCGCGCAGAATCATGTTGAGCGTTGCCGGGCGTGGTTTGACCATCCGCACTGGCTCAAAATGGGCGCACCGAATGGGATTTCGGTACGCCGGCGCGACGGCACGGAGCTACCCGTTGAAATCGTTCTCGCTCCATGGCCGCTGGACGGGGAGATGGCCGCCTTGGCGCTGTTGCGGGACGCCTCTGACTACAAGCGGATCGCGTCTTCATTGCGCGAGAGCGAAGAACGCTACCGGCAACTGCTCGCCGCCGTGACGGATTACGTCTATTGCGTCAAGGTGGAGAATGGTCGCGCGGTGGATTCCGAGCATGGCCCGACGAGTGTGGCGGTGACGGGCTATCAGCCTGCGGAGTACAAGGCCGACCCCTACTTGTGGCACCGGATGGTTCACCCCGATGACCGTCCCGCCGTGACACAGCAGGCCATGCGGGCCTTGGCCGGCATCAACGTTCCACCTTTGGAACACCGGATCTTTCACAAAGACGGCTCCGTTCGCTGGTTGCGCAATGTCATCGCCATCCGGCGAGACCAACAGGGCAATGTGGTCGGCTATGACGGGCTGATCTCGGATATCACGCAGCGCAAGAAACTGGAGGAAGAATGGCGCAAACTCTCCAGCGCGGTGGAACAGACCGATGACGTGGTGGCCATCACCGACCGGCAAGGGATCGTCGAGTATGTGAACCCCTCTTTCGAAAGACATACCGGATACCCAAAGGAGGAAGTCATTGGCCAGACGCTGCGCATCCTGAAGTCGGGGCAACATGGACCGGACTTCTATGACCGCCTCTGGGCGACGGTATTGGCCGGGGCGGTGTTTCGCGGAGAATTCGTCAACCGGCGCCGCAGTGGCGAGGTGTTTATCGCGGACCAGAGCATCACACCGATGAAGGATGCTACCGGGCAAGTCTCGCATCTGGTGGCGGTCTGGCGTGATGTCACCGAGCGCAAGCAACTGGAGCAGGCCATTCTCGAAATCAGTGACCGCGAACAGGCGCGCATCGGCCAGGACCTGCACGACGGACTGTGTCAGCATCTCGTCGGCACTGCTTTTGCCGTGCAGCATCTTGCCCAAAGGTTACCGGCGCGCACGGCACAGTATGTGGCGATCGGCGTGGAGCGCATCGGCAAACTCATTGACGAAGCGATCGAACAGGCGCGCACCATGGCGCGTGGGCTATATCCAGTCAAGTTGGAGTCCGACGGCTTCATGGCGGCACTGGAGGATTTGGCAATGCGTTCGCAGCAGCTCTTCAAAGTCCCCTGCTCCTTTGAATGCGTGCAAACGATACGGGTAAACGACAACAATGCCGCGGTGCACCTGTTTCGCATCGCCCAGGAGGCCGTCACCAATGCCGCAAAGCACGCCCATGCCAGCCGGATCCAGATCCGTCTGGTGGAGGAGGATGCGCGGCTGACCTTGTCCGTGGAGGATGACGGTTGTGGAATGCCCGAGCAGGCGGGTTCGCCGACAGGAATGGGGCTGCGGATCATGCATTACCGGGCCCGCATGATCGATGGGGATTTGCAGATCAGGTCCGCGCCAGAAGGCGGCACGATTGTGCGCTGTTCATGGCGTCCGAATTGATGATGGAGGCAAGCAAGGCGATGAAGACTAAAACCACAAAAACAAGCATCGATAAGAGCCGTGTGCTGGTTGTCGATGATCATCCCATTGTCCGGGAGCGTCTGGCTGAGATGATCAATCACCAACCCGACCTGATGGTTTGTGGCGAGGCCGAAGACCGTCACGAGGCGCTCACGTTGCTTGAGCACGACCGACCCGAACTGGTCATCGTGGACCTGGTCCTGAAGAACACCCACGGACTCGATCTCATCAAGGACATCCATGCACGTTGGCCTGCCGTGGCAGTTCTGGTGGTCTCCATGCACGAGGAACCTCTCTATGCCGAGCGCGCGCTGCACGCCGGCGCAAGGGGCTACATCACCAAACAGGAGGCCACGACCAACATCTTGGTGGCAATTCGCCGCGTCCTGCGCGGCGAAGTTTATCTCAGCGAGAAAATGGCCTTGCCGCTCGCCGCCAAGGCTGTCGGGCATGCCGCCCGGGCACCTGCCTTCTCGATTGAACGCCTCAGCGACAGAGAACTGCAGGTCTTTGAATTGATCGGCAAAGGTCACGGTTCCGTGCAGATTTCTGACGAACTCAAGCTCGACATCAAAACGGTCGAAACCTACCGGGAACGCATCAAGAAGAAACTCAACCTGCGTGATGCAGCCGAACTTCTGCAAACGGCCATTACATGGGTGCGCAGTACTTCCCAGTAGGACCTTCGCCGCTCGTCCCAACATTGTCAGGAGAAATCCGATGCAGGGCTTGCAGCCATTCCTGACAAACTCCGCAGCGCTTTCCTCAAGGCACATCCTGCCCTGCCCTCCTAGCTTGAAAGAGGAAGTGAGGGCACGCGATGAGACGAGCCGTATTCAAAGGCCTGTTGCTGGCAACCATTCTCATGCTCGGGCTTGCCTCAGACAGGAGATCGCATCCCGCCGCCTTGGAAAGCGAGCGGCAGCATGATGAGCGCATGTGGGCGATGATGCGGCAAATGCTGGCTGATTTCGGGCGGAGCAACCAAGTTGCGGCGCTGGATGATGCCTGGAAGAAAACCAAGACACCACAGCAATGGGTCTTGTTCGGCTGGGACCAAGCCCACGAAATTCCGTTCACGCCGACCGAGACGGTTCAGCAGATTGCGCGTGCTTGCCGTGATGCCAAGACACTCAACGAGGCTCTCCAACTCGCCTGCGCTCACCCAGCGGACACCGCCGACATCATTCTCGGTCTGCTGACTTGGACCAGCAATGGTGGCGCGCCATCACTGCAAGGGCGCGCGGACTTGGCATTGCACTTCATCCATGCCGCAGCCTACGAGTGCTTGTTCGGAATGGGGCGAGCCGTTTCCGTGGCCAAAGAATACCTGGACCAATCACAGGGCAAGCCGTTCGACCTCGACGACCTGGCAGCGGGATTTGCCGGGGCCGAGTGGGTGAAGCAAGCTCAGCGACATCTGCGCTGGCGAAATGCCTGGGCCACAGGCGAGAAGAACTTGGACAGAAACCTGCCGGCATTCAAATACGGGACCGGACTGCCATCGGCGGAGCAATTGGTGAAGATTCAGGAGGAGATTGCCGCGCAAATGGTGCGTTGAGGTGTCAGCTCCCGGCGAACGTCTCTGCGAGAGCAATCGCTTTCCGCATTGCCTTGGACTTGTTGACCGTTTCGGTGAACTCCGCCGCCGCTTGGCTGTCGGCCACAATGCCGCCACCGGCTTGCACATACGCCACACCATCCTTGAGCAGCGCCGTGCGCAATGTGATGCAGCTGTCGAGATTGCCATGGAAACTGAAGTACCCGACGGCGCCCGCGTACGGACCGCGTTGCGTCGATTCAAGCTCGCTGATGATCTGCATCGCACGCACCTTCGGCGCCCCGCTGACCGTGCCGGCCGGGAAGGTGGCGCGCATCAGGTCGTAAGGTGACCGGCCTTTCTGGAGCGTGCCTTCCACCTGACTGACAATATGCATGACATGACTGTAACGCTCGACAGTCATGAACTCCGGCACATGTACCGACCCGTAATCACAAACACGACCGATGTCATTGCGCGCGAGGTCCACCAACATCAGATGTTCGGCTCGTTCCTTCTCGTCTTCGAGCAGGTCCTTCTCCAAGGCGTGGTCTTCCTCAATGGTCTTGCCGCGCCAGCGCGTCCCGGCAATCGGTCGAATTTCCACGTGACCGTCTTCGCTGCGCACATGGATTTCAGGAGAAGCGCCCACGAGTTGAAAATCCTCGAAATCGAGCAGGAACATGTACGGCGATGGGTTCACAGAGCGCAGCGCCCGGTAGATATCGAGCGCACTGGCCTTGGTCGTGATCTCAAAACGTTGCGCCAACACCGTCTGGATAATGTCACCGGCCTTGATGTACTCCTGCGCCTTCGCCACGATCCCAGCATGCCGCTCGGGCGTCATGTTGGAGGTCACCGGCAAGTCGGCTGGATCACGGCGAAACTCAACCGGCCGGGCCGGCATCGGTCGCCCAAGTTGCGCAATGATCTCATCGACTGTTGCACACGCCGCCGCATAGGCCATCTCAGGAGAGCCCTGCACATGGGCGTTCGCAACGACTTTGATGGTCTGGCTTACCCGGTCAAAAATCAACAGGGCGTCGGTGATCATGAAACACAGCGTGGGCGTCCCCAAGTCATCGCGCGCCGGCAAGGAAACGCTCGGCTCAACGAAATGGATGTATTCGTAACCGATGAACCCGACAGCCCCGCCGGCAAAACGAGGCAATCCCGGCACCGTCACGGGCCGAAACTTCGCCATCTCGGTCTCGACCTGCCGCAAAGGGTCATCACCCGTTCGCCCATTGACGCGAATCACGGTATGCGGGTTTGCGCCAATAAATGAATACCGGCTGATGTGTTCGCCGCCTTCCACCGACTCCAACAGGAAGGAAGGACCGCGCTTGCGGATCTTCTGGTAAGCCGTCACGGGCGTCTCGGTGTCGGCCAGAATCTCGCGATAAACAGGGATCAAGTTCCCCTGCTCCGCCAACCGGCTAAACTCGGCTTTGGACGGCGTGAACATCCTACTTCTTCCCGTACACCTTCTCAGGATCCACCAAGCGCGGCTCGGTGATCTTCGTCATCTCCCCATCGATGGTCCGGTAGAAACAGGACTTGTAGCCATCGTGACAGGCCGCGCCCACCTGCTCGACCTGCGCCAGCAGGCAATCCTTGTCGCAATCAAACGACAGGCTTTTGACCTTCTGCGTGTGCCCGCTGGTCGCTCCCTTGTGCCAGATTTCCTTGCGTGAGCGACTCCAGTACACCATTTCGCCCACTTCCAGTGTTTTCGTGAGCGATTCCTTGTTCATCCATGCCACCATCAAAACGCGTCCCGTGCTCGCTTCCTGCACGACGGCGGGGATCAACCCGTTGCTGTCATATTTCAATTCATCAACAATCTTCATAACCGCACCTCGATTCCTTTCTGCTGTAGGAACTTCTTCGCGTCGGCGACCTTGTACTCACCGAAGTGGAAAATGCTGGCCGCCAACACCGCGTCCGCCTTGCCGGCGGTAAGCACTTCTGCCATGTGCTGGAGGCTACCGGCTCCGCCGCTGGCAATGACCGGGATCTGCACCGCCTCGCTGATTGCCCGGGTCAACCCAATGTCGTAGCCCGCCTTCGTGCCATCCGCGTCCATGCTGGTCAGCAGGATTTCTCCCGCGCCCAATTCCTCCACCTGGCACGCCCAGGCGACCGCGTCCAAGCCGGTCTGGCGACGGCCACCGTGCGTGAACACTTCCCAGCGTTCTTCACCGGCCACGCGCTTGGCGTCAATTGCCACGACGATGCATTGCGAGCCAAACTTCTCTGCACCAGCCCGCACGAGCGCGGGGTTTTGAATGGCCGCTGTGTTGACGCTGGTCTTGTCGGCGCCGGCCTTGAGCATCGCCCGCATGTCCTCGGGGGTCCGGATCCCGCCGCCAACCGTCAGCGGCATGAAGCACTCGCTGGCGGTCCGCGCCACGACATCCATCATGGTCACTCGGTTCTCGTGGCTGGCTGTGATGTCCAGAAACACGAGCTCATCAGCTCCCTGCCGGTCGTACTCTTTGGCGCACTCGACAGGATCGCCCGCGTCGCGCAGGTTCAGGAACTTGGTTCCCTTCACCACGCGTCCACGATCCACGTCCAAGCAAGGAATGATGCGTTTGGCCAACACGGGCGCGAAGATACAGGAAACAAACCGGCTCGCAACAGGCAAAATTATCGCACTTGCACAGTCTAGCCTTCAACGTCGCCGACAATCTCCTCGACGATGTCCTCGATGGTGACGATGCCGATGTGTCGGTTCGCCGGCGTCACGACGACACTGATGGGGTTGCGGTTGCTGCGCAGGATGGGCAGCACGCGGTTGATGCGGTCCGTGGCGAGCAGGAACTGCGGCGGCTGCATCACATCCGCCACCGACTTCCCGATGAGTTCTTCACCAGCAAACAGGAGCTCATACACGTTCAGGACCCCGATGATCTTGTCACCCTCCCGGACCGGCATGCGCGCGTAGCCGCTCTGCCGCGAGATATCGAGCGCTTGCACCACCGGCGTCTGCGGTGTGAGTGTCAGGATCCGGCCCATGGGGAGCATGACTTCCTGGATGGTTTTGTAGGGGAAATCAAAGACCCCATGGATCATCTGGCGTTCATCAGCGCTGAGGGCCCCGCCGTCTTCACCTTCCTTGGCCAGATGCTTGAGTTCCTCACGGGTGACAAAGAACGGTCGTTGTTGGTCAGCGCCGCCGCTGAAGCGGAGGATGAGGCGCATGAGCAGGCGAAACAGCCCGACGAATGGCGCGAGCACCCATGCCACCGCGTTGAGCAGATCGGCCAGGCTCATGCAGAGCCGGTAGCTGTATTTGCGGAAGAGGGTCTTCGGGACAATTTCGCCCAACACCACCAGCGCCAAGGACGAGACAAAGGTGGCGATGAAGCCCGTCCAGTAGTGCTCACCAAACCATCGGGCGGTCAACGCCGAGATGCAGACGGCCACGAGTGTGTTGACCAGATTGTTGCCGACCAACGTGGTTCCCAAGAGACGCTCGGAGTTCTCCACGAAGGAGCTGAGGATGGCGGCGCGGCGGTTCTTGTGTTCCACCTCGTGGCGCAGACGAATCCGATTCAGCGAAATCAAGCCGGTCTCGATTCCCGAAAAGAAGGCGGAAGCGGGCAGCCCGACGACAATCCACAGCAGATACCAGAACTCCGTCATTTGGACGCTGCCTCCACCCAGAGCAGGACTTCCCGAACGCGATTCTTGGCAACTTTGCGGGCGACAACACGGACGTTGTCCGCCCGAACGCTGTCGCCATCTTTCGGCAATGTCCCGAGTTGCGAGATGAGCCAACCGGCAATGGTGTCAACGTCCTCAGCTTGGAGATAGATGCCGCACTGTTCGTTGACTTCCTCCAAGCGCGCTTTGCCATTGATCAGGAAATGCCCGGCCGCCAGCTTCTGGACCAGGATCTCGCTGGTGTCGAACTCGTCGGTAATCTCCCCGACAATCTCTTCAAGGATGTCCTCCAAGGTCACCATTCCCTGGGTCCCGCCATGCTCGTCGACAACGATGGCGATGGGGTGTTCCTGCTTGCGAAAACTTTTGAACAGCCGGCTGACGCTCATCGTCTCGGGCACGAAGTTTGGCAACGCCACCACGTCGTCAAGATCGCAGTCGGGGTTGATCAGGAATTCTTTGACATTGAGCAACCCCTCCACCGTGTCGGGCGTGTCGTGAATGATCGGCACGCGGCGATGCTTGTACCGGCGAAGCTCTTTCACCATCTGTTCCCGGCTCCAGGAATCATCGACGCACTGCATATCGACGCGCGGCGTCATGATCTCCTTCACCTGCGTGTCTTCAAGGGCAAGGATCTTGTTGACCATCGTCCTTTCTTCACGACGCAGCACGCCCGTATGCTCCCCCAAGCGCAGCAATGTCCGGTATTCCTCTTCCGTCGGCGTATGCGACCGCACACGGCGGTCGGCGAAATAGGAAATCTGTTCAACGCGCTTCACAATCCACCCCGCCAGCTGGTCAGCTGAGCGGCGGGCAGGCGACATGGCACGGATGATCCAGCGGATGACGACAGCCACTCGCAACGCATAGAACTCGGCATTACGAATCACCAGCGTCTTGGGGGTGACCTCGCCGACCAACAGCACCAGAACCGTGACAACTGGCACCGCCCACTGTTCCGCATGGGACTGGAGGAGAATGCCCAGAATATGATACCCAAGAACCGCAATGCCCACATTCACCACAGTGTTTCCCAGCAGAATCGTGGAAAGCAGAACCTGTGGCTGCTCCAGCAATTCGTTGACCACCTGGCCACGCCGTGGATCCTCCTGTCGCAAACGACGGAGCTGCAGCTTGCTCAGCGAGAAGAGCGCTATCTCTGTACCCGAGAAAAACGCCGAGCAACCGAGCAACCCCACGAGCAACAAACACTCCATTACCAAAGTCGCGAGCATGTATGCGGCAGCACTCTAGGGGAAAGACGCGCCAAGCGTCAATGCGCCTTGAATCAGCAAGCCAGCGCAGCGACTCGCGCGTCGGTTGATCTATTGATTGATGGGCTTGGCAGGGGCCGGCTCAATCGCGCCCGCCGGCAGACCGGACTTCTCCGCCGGCAAGGGCGGCAGCAGGACCTCCACTTTGCCTTTCGCGCGCAGATCCATCATGTGGTTGCGCGCCAGTTCGCTGCCCTTGCGATACTTGAGCATCTTCTCGATGTCAGCCTGCATCTTCTCAAATGATTGCTGTTCCGCGGGCTTGTGCTCTGTGACGAGCATGAGGTGATAGCCAAATGGCGTGGTCACCACTTCGCTCAACTCGTTGGTCTTGAGCGCGAAGGCGGCGATTTCGAATTCCGGCACCATCTTGCCGCGCGAGAATGGCCCCAGATCTCCCCCCTGCTTGCCGCTGGGGCACTCGGACACCTTCCTGGCAACATCGGCAAATTTTTCGCCGCCTTTGACCAAGGCCCGCGCGGCCTCGATCTGCACGCGCTTGGCCGCCTTGACCTCCTCGCTGGCGTCTTGGGGGACCGTGATCAAAATGTGACTCGCCCGCACCGTTTCAGGCTGTTTGAATCGAGCTGCATTGGCATCATAGAACTCACGCGCTTCCGTTGCCCCCAGCTTCACGTTCTGTTCCACCAGCTTCTCGAGTGCCGCCTGAATCAGCACATTGTCGCGCAGCCGCTTCGTGTATTCCTCAAGCGAAACCCCGGTCTCAGCCAGCGCCTTCCGCAAGGCGTCCTCGCCACCGACTTGCGCCTGGGTTTCGGCAAGTTGTTCCTTCACCTTTGCATCCACCCCTGCCAACTCCTTGCCCTGGCAGTCTTGCAGGAGCAACTCGCGGCCAATCATCTCTTCCAGCACATCGTGCTCAAAGCGCGCTTGGAACTCCTTCGGCACCCCGCGCCCCTGCTGCGCCATCTGCATCTGGATTCCATGCATCGCCATATCCAGTTCCCGGCGATGAATCGCGGCGGAACCCACACGGGCGACGATCTCGTTGGCCTTGTTGGTGGCGACCGCCGCTGACGTGGCGGACGGCTCCGCGTTCGCGGAAATAACAAAGGCGGTCAGGACAATGAGGCTGGCGATCCGATACATATGCATTTGATTCTTTCTGGCTGCTTTCCATTTGGGAAGGTGGCGGACGCTACCACGGCTCAGCCGGCAGGGTCAAGCCGTTCACCGCTCCTCAAGTCTCATGACAGAAGCGCCCTCACGTTCTCAGGCGGTCGGCCAATCACCGCGCGGTCGCCGCATTCGATGATCGGGCGCTGAAGCAATACCGGATTGTTGGCGACAGCCGCGAGAATCTCCGCCTCCGTTCGCTCGGGCGCCCCAAGCTGGAGGGCGGCGAATTCATCTTCACTCGCACGGACCATCTCGCGGGCGGAGATTGCGAGCTTTCGCAAAAGCATTTGCAGCTGCGTCACCCCAAGTGGCGTCTTGAGATACTCGACGACTTCGAGCTCAACCTTGTGCTCCTGCAAGATGGCCAGAGCAGCGCGGCTTTTGCTGCATTGGGGGTTGTGGTAGAGCGTAAATGTTTTCATCCGCAGCGGCCGTCAAAATGACGGGAACACCAACTGGTCGCCGGTCTCCTTCTGCCAGGCTTCGATGCGGGCGCGGAGTGCGGCTGCTTTCTCGGGTTGGGAGCGGATGACATTGGTAAGTTCGTGTGGGTCGGTGTCGAGGTGGCGCAATTCGTGGCGGGCGTGGGTGCTGAGCGTCAACTTCCATCCGTCGGTCGTGATGATGGTCCGGGCCGACTCGGCTTTGTCGCCAGTGGCGCCCGGCATGGCGTTCCATTGAATGATGACATCGCGGGGCGTCGCATCGCGGAGTGACACGCCCGGCAAGCTGTCTTGCCGGGCTACACCCAGGCAGTCAAGCAGTGTCGGGACAACGTCGATCTGGCTGACGCGCCTGGCGACACGTTCGCCTTGGCGCTGACCGGGCATCCGCATCATCATTGGGACACGGATGGAGGGTTCGTACATGACGCCTTTGCCCCACATCCCGTGCGCGCCCAAGAGTTCGCCGTGGTCGGTGGTGAAGAAGACCAGCGTGTTCTCATCAAGCCCCAACTCCGTGAGCGTCTGGAGGATCCGGCCGATGTGTGTATCCACCAGCGCACACATGCCCCAGTAGATGGCAATGGCCTTGCGCAGGTCCGCTTCGCTGGCGACGGGAGTGCCGTCGAAGCTGCCGTCATACTGTGCCCGGTGGGCTTGCGCCGCTCCCAAGGGAACCGTTTCATCCGGCAGATCGTGCCGCTCAACCGGGATGCTCACCGCTGCCGGGTCAAACTGCTCGTTCCGCGGACTGCTCAAGGGATGATGTGGCTCAAAGAAGTTGACGTAGAGGGCAAAGGGCTCGCGCTGGTGTTGATGGAGAAATTGGATGGCTTCGTCCGCAAGGTACGATGGTTTGCTCAGCGGTTCCGGCAACTGCGTGATTTGTTCGCGACTGAAACGGTTCTCGTCATATGGACGGCGTTTCTCCTGTGAAGCCGCGTGCCATTGAGGGCAGGAAACAAGGGTGTTTGCCTTGTCCACGGGCCACGGAGTGACGCCGTGTTCGACAAGCCAATGATGATGGGAGGAACGATCATGAATCGGGTCGCGTCCTGCCGAGTAGAACGGCCAATACGTATCGTCAATCGAACGCCACTCCTGAAACCCATGTTGCGGATAGATCTCGTCACCGAGATGCCACTTGCCAAAGTGCCCGGTCGCATAGTCGACCGGCAACATCTCAGGTACACAGCGTGTGTCGGGGTGCAGGGAGATGTTGTTGTTAAGAATCCCATTCTGGTGCGGCCAGAGGCAGGTCACAAGCGTGGCCCGGGAAGGTGTGCAGACCGGTTGGGTACAATAGGCTTGGTCGAACACCGTCGCGCACGCCGCAAACGCATGCAGGTTTGGCATCACCAGTTGGCCGTTGATGCGGACGGAGAGCGAATCGAAACGCTGCTGGTCGGTGTAGATGAACAGGAGGTTCGGTTTCTTCATTGCGGCTTGCGCATGCTGACCGGTGGGCCGAGGATTTCGGCGCCAATGATGAATTCACGCGCGGTCGCCGGCTGACGGATTTTCTTGGCGAGCGCCGTGCTGGTCCGCACCGACACCGTGGCAGCGGTCCGGCGCTTGATGCGTTGCGGTTCCTCGATCGGGGGTTCCTCCGGAACCACCACTTCCACGATGGGCGGCGGCGAAGCGACCTTGGCATGCAAACGCTCGGAAAGGCGGCGGCGAAACTCATCGGCCCGTCGTTGATCGACAGACCACGTCTCCGGTTCCGCTCTGGTCACTGGTGGCGGCGTCGACCGTGGCCCCTGCGGCTGCGCGCTACGACCGGGGTGTTGCCGAGGACGAGGCACGGGCGGCGGTACGTCTTGTTCCTCGTCCTCACCGCCCGTGCGTTCCTGAACCTGTTTCCAGCCCTGAACAACGGCGACCACGATGGCGATGATCACCCAAATCAGGACTTCTAGACCGGCAAGCTTCACGTCGTAAACCTGCTTCAGGATTTCGGTTTGTCCTCACCGGCGATGCTGCCGCGCATCTTGGTGTCGGCTTGGACATTCTGCATCTTGAAATAATCCATCACGCCGAGATTGCCGCTGCGGAACGCCTCGGCCATCGCCAAGGGGACCTGCGCTTCGGCTTCAACCACCTTCGCGCGCATTTCTTCGACGCGGGCCTTCATTTCCTGCTCCTGGGCCACCGCCATGGCGCGCCGCGTTTCGGCGGCGGCTTGGGCGATCTGCTTGTTGGCCTCGGCTTGTTCAGCCTGCAAGCGGGCACCGATGTTGTCGCCAACATCCACGTCGGCGATGTCAATCGAGAGAATCTCAAATGCGGTACCGGCATCGAGCCCGCGGTCCAACACGCGTTTGGAGATACTGTCGGGGTTCTCCAAAACCGCCTTGTAAGTTTCCGAGGAGCCAATCGTCGTGACAATGCCTTCGCCCACACGTGCAATAATGGTTTCCTCCGTGGCGCCACCAACGAAACGGTCAAGATTGGTGCGGACGGTGACCCGTGCCTTCGCTTTCACCTGAATGCCGTCCTTGGCCACGGCATCGATGCTCTGTTTGCCGCTGGAGCCAGCCGGACAATCAATCACCTTCGGGTTGACCGATGTCATCACTGCTTCAAACACGCTCTTGCCGGACTGGTGGGTCGCGAGATCAATGGCCGCGGCACGGTTGAAATCGAGATTCAAACTCGCTTTGTCAGCGGCGATCAGGGCACGTACGACCTGGTTGACGTCACCGCCGGCCAGGTAATGGGTCTCGAGCATGTCGGTCGTCAAGGGCAACCCCGCCTTGACCGCGGTGATGCGACTTTGGACGATCAGACCGACCGGCACACGCCGCAACTTCATGCTCAACAGATTCAGAAACGTCACCGGCGCGCCCGACGTGCGGGCCTGAATCCAGATGTTGATAAACGAAATGATGATGCCGCCGACGACCAACCCGATGATCGCCAAGACGACGGCCACGGCCATACCGATGAACGACATTGTGTCTGCTGCTCCAAGAATAATCATGGTTCTCCTTTGGTTATACCTTACGCACGATGATGTTGTTGTCCTGCACGCTTACGACTTGAATGGCACTGCCGGCGGGAATCATGCCCGACTCCGCCTGAACATCAAGCCGTTTCCCCGCCACGACGGCAACTCCCGCGGGGCGCAACACGGTGCGCGCCACCCCGGACTGCCCGATCAGGTCCGCCCCCCGCTGGGTCTGGGCGCGCACCCCAGCCTGCGTCTCGGCCAGAATCAGTTTCTTGCCGGCACGCGTTTGCGGGAAATATTTGATGGCGAAGATGCCCGCCAGAATGCCGAGCAGCAATTCCAACGGCGCCAGCAACATGACCGCGCCCCAGCCGTACGCCACTTGCGCAACAACCAGCGCGGCCAGCATCAAGACCGTGCCGATGCTCGCCAGCACAAAGCCGGGAATGTAAAAATCCACCGCGATCAGGCCCAAGCCAATCACGATCAACAACACAATGGTTTCCCAACTCACGCCTTGTTCTCCTGTCCGATTCGTTCCACCGCCACCCGGCTGCCGCGCACTTCCACGATTCGAATCGCCGCTCCCGCCTCGATCAAGTCACCCTCCGTCATCACGTCCACCAGCCGCCCATCGAAGCGTCCCTTCCCGGCGGGACGCAACATCGTCTCCGCCACACCCGTTGCTCCCACCGGCAATGCATCTTGCCCGATGGACGGTGAAGCCGAGGTGGCCGACAACTCCAGTCGGCGGAACAAACTTGTCTGCGGCAGCCAGCGCGCCAGCAACATCATCGCCACCACCGAGCCGGCAAAGCTCATCAGGACTTTGAGCATCGGGATTTGCACCGCCGGCCAGGCCGGCAATACTGGCCCACCCGGAAACCGATGCGTCATCGCCAACACCAGCGAAGTCAGGATGAACCCGATCCCCAAAATCCCCGTCACCCCGAAGCCGGGCAGCACCAAAATCTCCACCGCCAGCAACGCCACCCCCAAGGCGAAAATCGCCACATCCTCCCACCCGGCCAATCCCGCGGCAAACTGCCCCACGAAATAAAGCGCGAAACAGACTGCCGCCACCAGCGCGGGCACGCCGATGCCCGGCGTCTTCATCTCGAGATAAATGGCCACAAACCCCACCATCATCAGCAACGGGCCAATCGCCGTCAGCCAGCGTCCCAACACTTCAAAGCCAGCCGGCTCAACCCGGAAGATCGTGGCTCCCGCCAACCCGACTTGTGAGAGCAACTCATCGATGGAATCCAATGTGCCGGCCGAGAGCAGCGGCTTGGGCGGCGTGCCATATTCCCGCGCTGCCTCCTGGTCCGTCAACGTGAGCAGCTTGCCCTTCTCCGAGATCACCTTGTCGTCCAACTTCAGTTCGACATCGGGATCCACCATCGCCTCGAAGACATCGGGGTTGTGCCCGTTCTGCTGGGCCGCGGTTCGCACCAGCGCCCGGACGGCTGAACTCATTTTCTCCTGATAACCTTTGGGCAGTTCCTTGGCCCCCTCTCCCGGCACCGCCATCACCGGCATCGCCGCGCCAATGACGCTGCCGGACGCCATGAAAATCTTGTCCGTGGCAGCCGCGATGAAGGAGCCCGCGGAAAAGGCCTTTTGGTTGACGAACGCGTACGCAGGCATCGGCGCATGTTGAAGCAGCCGCATGATGTCCTCGGTCGCATCCACCCGGCCACCGTTGGTGTCGATGTCGAGCACCAACGCCGCCGCTTGCCGGGCCGCCGCTTCATTCAACGCGCGGCGCACCAGAAACAGCGTGTTATGGGTGATCTCCTCACGGATGGAAACCACACAGACAGTGGCATTGGTCGCCGCCCGCGCCGGCAAGGTGGCGACCATCAGCAGCGCTGCCAGATAAATCCACAGGTGTTTCACGCCGCAAACCAATAGCCCCCGCTCACCTTCCGAGCAAGCGTAGAATCAACAACACGGCAAGAACGCGCCGCAGGCAGGCGACAAGCTTTCATTGCCGGTTCAGGAACGTGAGTTGCCGGAACAGCGTCTCCAAGCGTGGCAGTTGCGCACCGGCGGCTAGGGCGATGCGCAGCGGGTTGCCGTAGATGGCTTCGACTTCCATCGGACGCCCCGCGTCGGAATCAATTTTCATGCTCGTCCGGTACGGCGGCATCTTTTCGGTGTCAGCCAACATCTTCTGGACAAATGCTTGCTCGATGTGGCGCCCGCAAACCGCCGCGCCCGCGACGACTTCCTGCATCAAGGCCGCGACCAACGCCCGCGTTGCCGGGTGGGCCATCAACTCGTTGGTGTCGGCGTTGAGCACAACCGACAGCCCGTTGTAGGGAATGTTCCAGACCAGCTTGTGCCAGCGGGCCGACGCCAGATCATCGGTCAAGGTGACCGGGATGCCTGCGCGTTCAAAGTCCGCCGCGATCTGCTGCATGCGCGGCGTGATGCCGCCGGCAAGTTCTGCCAACCGGACATAGCCGTAGTCAAGATGGCGGATGTGGCCGGGCCCGATCTTGTTGGAACACAGAAACGCCAACCCCGCCATCAGCCGGTCAGGAGCGATGAACCGGGCGAGCTCTTCCTCGGCGCCCAGACCGTTCTGCATCAGGACCACCGTCCCGCTCGCCGGCAACAGGCCCGGCAACAGATGATTCTGCGTGGCTTTCAGGCAAACCAAAACAACATCGCACGCCGGCAAGTCGCGCGGGTCTCGGTACGCGTTCACCTGCGGGAGCGTGAAGTCGCCTTCCTGCGACTCGACGATCAGGCCGTGCGTGCGCACATGCTCGTAATCGCTGTGGAGCAGGAAATGAACTTCGCAACCGGCGCGTTGCAGGCGCGCGCCGTAGAACCCACCAAGTGCACCAGTGCCAATGACAGCGTATTTCACGCAGCGCAGATTACCACAGCCGGCAAGTTATTGGAGCAGGACAGCACAGGGGAGGCGGCGCGACACCGCGCTGTTGTGTGCGGGACGGCGACTCTCAGGGAGCGGCGTGTTCCAGGTATTCCGCCACTTCGCGGCATTGCGGCGAGGTGAGCATGGTGTCGCAACAGGCTGTTTCCGCGACGATGCCGCCTCCGTCACGCACGCAGACACACGCCAGCCAGTCGGTCACTCGCCGGGCCTGGGCAATGTTGTGCGTCACCAGTACGATCGTGCGAAGCTCCTTCAGCCGGTGAATCAACTCCTCGATCGCGTCGGTGGACTTCGGATCCAACGCGCTGGTCGGTTCATCCATCAAGATGATCTCGGGATCGACGGCCAATGCCCGCGCCAGGCAGAGGCGTTGTTGTTGACCGACCGACAACCGCAACGCCGGTTCGTTCAGGCGATCCTTCACCTCGTGCCACAGCGCCGCTTCACCCAGTGCCCGCTCCGCCAGCTCATGTTTCTCCCGCCGGCTCAGAGGGCGGAGGTGTCGCGCCCCAAAGAGAACATTCTGGACGATGGACTGCGGAAACACGACCGGCTGCTGGAAGAGCATCCCGATCCGGGCACGCACATGGTCAACATCAACGTTGCCGGTGTAAATCGAGTTCCCCTGGTACAGAACATCGCCGGTCACCTTCAGATTGGGAGCCAGATCGGTCAGCCGGTTGAGACACTTCAGCAACGTGCTCTTACCGGCTCCCGATGGACCGATGATGCCGAACACCTGCCGCGCCGAAATCCGCAGGTTCACCTCGCGCAGGAGCAGTCGTTCCCCCGCACGGACCGAGAGCCGCTTGGTTTCAAGCACGACCGGAGCGGCATCAGGCGCTGGGGAACAGCATGACGGTTTATCCATGGTGCGCTTCCTCATGTATCTTCAAACGCGCCGGCAAGGCCAGCAAGCTCAGCAGGAACACCAGCGCCAACAGGACCAACGCCGCACCCCAGATCTTCGCGCCTGCCGCCGGGTCGAACGAGTCCTGTGCCAGGATGAAAATATGATACGGCAGCGACAATACCGGACTCTCCTTGATCCCGGTCGGCCAAGTCGCCCCGGCAAAGATGGTGGCCGTGAACATGATCGGCGCCGTTTCACCGGCGGCTCGCGCCAAGCCGAGCAACGAGCCGGTAACCAAGCCGTTGACGCTCTGTGGCAGGATGACCGACCAGACAATCTGTGTCGGGGTCAATCCCAGTCCCGCCGCCGCCTCGATGTAGCGGCGCGGCAGACTCTGAATGCGTTCCCAGAGCGCGACTGTCACCGTCGGCAGGATCATCAGTCCCAGAAGAATGCCGCCCGCCAACCAAGATTTTCCCCAGCCGAAGAACTTCACAAACACAATCAGCCCGAAGAGGCCGAACAGAATCGAAGGCACGCCGTTGAGCGTGTAGACCAGCAACCCAAACCAGCGCTGCGCTCGCCCGCCCGGTTTCAAATACACGCCCAGCGTCAACGCCGCGCCCACCGCCAGCGGGGCGCTGACCAGCAGAGCGGTCAGGACCAGAATCAACGTCCCGATCAGGTTGTAAAACACGCCACCCGCCGCGCCGACTTGCATGACTTGCCCGGTCAGGAACCGCCAATCCACAGCCGGTAACCCGCGCCAGACAATCGCGGAAACAATCAACACCAGTGGCAACGCCGCAAGCAACGCCGCACCCACCGCCAGACACGTGAACAGTTTGTCAGCGGTCCGCCTCACGTCTGCCTCCGGTGCGCCAGCCACGAGCCGGTCACCGTGACCGCGGCACTCATTGCCAACAGCACCAATCCGAGGCCGACCATTGCGCCCCAATGCAGCGGGTCGCCGTAGGCGATGTTGGTCTCCGCGCCGCCGAGTTTGCTGGCCAACGTCTGCCCCGCCTCGATCAACGAACGCCACGACACCGGTTGGTTATCTTGTCGTCCGACCACCAGAAACACCGCGATCATCTCCCCCAACGCGCGTCCCACGGCCAACAACAACGCCGCCGCCAACCCCGGCGCCGCTTGGGGCAACGTCACTCCCAACACCGTCTCCGACCGCGTCAGCCCCAATCCGCGCGCGGCGTGTCGTTGCCCAGCCGGCACACTGCGCAGGGCGTCGTCACTCAAGGTCATGACGGTCGGCAAAATCATCACCGCCAGCAGCACTCCCGCTGTCAGCAATGTATCGCCGCTGAGCGGGTCGAAGGGCGTGAGCGCACTGTAAACCCAGTTGCGCAGGTAAAGGATTCCGAGCAGGCCATAGACGACCGACGGCACACCGGCGAGCATCTCAAAGGGAACTTTGACCCACAACCGCCACCGCGCGGGCAGGATCTCCACCGTGAACACCGCCGCCCCAATGCCCAACGGCGCGGCCAGCAGCAGCGCCATGACCGCCACCACCACTGTTCCCCAGATCATGGACCAGGCGCCAAACAACTCGTGCCGATAAAACCATTGCCGGCCAGTCAGGTACTCCAGCCCGGCATGACGCCATACCGGCAAGCTTTGCCACGCAAACAGCGTCAGCAGTCCCAGAACAAAAGCGACAATCAACCCGGCAAACACGTAACTCACCCAACGCGTCACCGGTATGCGCGCCACACTAGCCGGCATGTCTCACGCCTCGCACCGTCAAACAACAACCTGCGGATGTGGGAGCCGCGTCCCCGCTGCGATTCTGTCGGCCCGGTCGCGGCGGGGACGCCGCTCCCACAACAGCCGGTGAAGCATCCAGCCTACTCATGCACCTCGGGCGCCACCTGCTGGAGTTGTCCCAACGACAGATAGCCGTGTTTGATCACCAGTTGTTGTCCGCGCGGACTCAACAGAAAATCCACCACCGTCTTGGTCGCGCCGGTCGGCTCGCCGTTGGTGAGGAGATACAGCGGTCGACTCATCGGGTACTTGCGACCGGCGATATTCTTGGTGGTCGGTTCAATGACCTCGTCGCCGACTTTGATGCCAAGCGCGAACACGCGTTGTCCGTCGGCCCACGAAGCGGACAACTGCGACATCGCGCCGCGCGTGGACGCCACCTTGTTGCGCGCCTCCTCGTTGCCGCCCACTTCCGGGAAATTGGCCGGTGGAGCCGCCGCTGCGCTGCCGTAAGCCCAGTTGGCGAACACCTCCCAGGTGCCGCGTCCCGGTTCCTTGTTGAAGAATGCAATGCGCCGGTCAAGACCGCCCACCTGTTTCCAGTTGGTGACCTTGCCTTCGTAAATCCCGCGCATCTGCTCGACGCTCAACGAACGTACGCCTGCCTCCCACACGTCCTTCGAAACGATCAACGCCACGGCATCCTCGCCAATCCGGATCGGCTGAAATTTGACGCTCGGGAACTTCTTGCGGTCGCCATCCGTCAACGACTTCGAGCTCATCCCGATCTGCACGAGGCCCTCGCCCAGCATCGAGATACCGCCCGAACTTCCACCCTGGGTGTCCACATGGATCTGCATCCCCTGCTCCGCCCGCA
>JBFZFE010000064.1:0-3493 GCA_041306525.1 Verrucomicrobiota bacterium
CCGGTCGAGGGTGACTTGCAGGCTGAGCGTGGCGCTGCTCGCCTGCGCGGTTGCCGCGCCAGCCAGCAAGAGGATGATGACGACACGTTTCATGTGCCTCAGGCGGGCCAGGCAAACAGAATCGCCAGGCCGCCGAGCAGCGCAATGCCGAAACGAATGCAGATGAACCGCAGCAACTGCGATTCCCCGACCACGGCAACGATACCGGCCTTGAAGACCAGATTGGCGAGGGAGGCGACCAAGATCAGCCGCCAGCCGGTCGTCGATGCGAGGTTACCGGCCTCGACCAGCTGCGCCGTTGACAACGTGATGGCATCCATGTCGGTCAATCCCGAGACGATGGCGACAATGTACAACCCCTCGGACCCGAGGTGCCGGCGCGCAAAGGCGATGGCCAGCAGCACGACAGCGTACATCAACGCAAACATCAGCGCGGACTTCATCTCGGCAGGGTTGCCGGTTGCGCCGAGAGTGGCCTTCTGCTGGCGCGACTGCCAATAGGCCCAGGCACAGACGCCGACACAAACCACCAGCATGGCGAGAATTGGTGGCGCGAGGGCCAGGAAGTTCTGCGGCGCGACTGCGGCGATTTCGACCAGCACCCGGATGAACACCGTCGTCGAAGCCAGCATGATGACCAATGCCGCCACACCCGCTCCCGTCGTGGCCCCGCGCGCGCGTCGCGCAAAGCTGACGGTGGTCGCTGTGCTCGAGATCAGCCCGCCCAACACGCCGCCGAGCACGGCGCCCGCCCGTTCCCCAACCCATTTGTGGATCAGGTAACCGACCAGGCCGATGCCGACAATGAGCACGACCATCAGCCAGAGCTTGAACGGGTTCAGGACCAGAAACGGACCGTAACGTTGGTTGGGCAACACCGGCAGGATCACCAGCGTGATGAGCACAAACTGCATGATCGCTTTCTGGTCGGCGTCGCCCAAACGCGCAACGAACCCGTGCAACGGCTGTTTCCAGTGCAGAAGCACCGCCAGAATGCCGCCGAGCACCACCCCGACTTGCAGTGTCCCGACCACCAGGTACACGCCGATGCAGTACATCAGCAAACCGGCAACCTCGGTGGTCAAGCCGGGATCCTTGTGTTCGCCATCCAAGCGCCCGGAGTAACCGATCACAAACAAGGCGGCCACGCCGATCAACCCGGCCGCTGGAATCCAGACGCCATAGTCCTTCCCGAGCCAGGCGCAAACCGTGCCCAGCATCGAGATCAGCGCGAAGGTGCGGATGCCGGCAATAACCGACTGTGAACGCTCGCGTTGGAGTCCGACCAGCAACCCCAGCAGAAGCGACGCGCCCAATTGAAAGTAGATCGGGTATTCCATGCGGGCCCCAGGTTACCGGCTCGTGCTGCTGGGAATCACCACACCGGCTTGCGCGGGCGCGGCCCCGAGTTGCGGTTGCTCAATTTGCGCCAGCTTGGCATCGAGCTTGGTGAACGATTTTTCCGTGTCGGCATAGGAGTTGCCGGCATTGGTCAGATGTTTGCCGACGAGCCGGAAGTTTTCGGCGAGCCGCTCAAAATCGCCGCGCAGCCGCTGCAACGTTGCCAGGATTTCTTGGGCGCGTTGCTCGACCTGCAAGCCACGCAGCCCGAGCAGGACGGTTTGCAGGTAGGCGTAGAAACTGTTCGGGCTGACCGGGATGACCCGCCGGTTCAGCGCGTAGCTGAAGAGCTGATGTTCGCTGCTGACGCCATCCTCCTTGATGATGGTCTCGTAATAGACGTTCTCGGCCGGCACGTACATCAACGCGAAATCGTATGTCCCCTCGTCGGGCAGGATGTACTTCGTGGCGATGGCGTCGATGTGTTTTTTGACGTCCTTGAGGAACTGTTTGCGGGCGGCGAGCCGGTCAGCCTCGGTGGCCGACTCGACCACGCGACGGAAGTTCTCGTAGGGGAATTTCGCGTCGACCGGCACCATGCGCCCGCCAATCTGAATCGCGGCGTCCACGGCCTCGCCGCTCTTGAAGCGATGTTGCAGGGCGTAATGCTCGGGCGGCAGGATCTGCGCGAGCAAATCGCCGAGGAACAACTCGCCCATCCCGCCGCGCAATTTCGGCGCGCGCATGATGTTGACCAGTTCCTGGGCGGCTTTGCCGACCTCGTGAATCTGGCCCACCTTCTCGCGCAAATCGCCGACCACCTTGGCCGCGTTGTCGAGTCGCGTGTTCATCGAGGAGGTGGACTGCTGAAGATTCTCGGCGACCGTCTGCCCGAATTTGTCCAGGCGCTCCTGCAGGCCATTGAGTTGTTGCTGCAGCAGCAGGACAGTCTGGTCCGGTTGGGCTGGCTTGGGTTTTGTGCGGATGAGCACCACCACCAGCACGATCAAAAGCAGCAGGAACGACAAGAGACTCAGGCCGATGAACAACGGTTGCATGGCACGCACCCTAACAATTCAGCGCCTCTGCCGCCAGCCGTTTTGAGGCGGCGGCTTGGCGACAGCCGCGAGGCGCAGGCGCCGCTTACCGGCCCGCGACCAGCGCTTCTTCGGCCTGCTTGTTCCACTGGCCGTCGGTCAACGGCAGTTTGCCGGTCAGCTCGGTCAACGGCGTGAGCTTCATTCCCTTGCAGTCCGGATAGACCATGATCTTGCCGGGCATCAGGTTCTTCTCGACCGCGCGAATGCCGTCGATGGCGCCTTCCAAACCGCTGACGGCGGCAACGGAAAGGTTCGTGTCGAGTTGGCGGCTGACGACTTTGCGCAGCACGAGCTTGAGGTCATCGAGGGTCGAGCCGCTGGTGCCGATGAAGTAGAGCTGCTTGGCGATGTAGGCGTCGAGATCAAGGGCAGCATACTTGTCGGCGGGGATGCCGGCGAAGATGTTGATGATCGCGCGCGGGGCGGCGTCGGGCACAGACTGGACGACCAACGCAGGAACGGGGGCCATCAACACGATGTAATCAAAGGCCGTGGTGGGTTTGTCCTTGGCCGGGTTGTAAGTGCGCAAGGTGAGCTTGTTTTTCGCGGCGACAGGCCCGGCCAACTTGTTGAGCATGGCCAGGCGTTCATCACTCAAATCACCGCCGTAAACAGTGACACCGGGGACGCCTTGGCAGAGGTCGCGGATGACGTGCATGGTGCCCATCGGACCGGCGGCGCCAATGATGTTGATCTTGTCGTTGGGGCGAATCTCGGCCGTGGGCGGAATGTAGGCGAGGGCGTCGGCCACGCGGTGGCTCGTGGTGCCGACCATGCGGATCGCGCCGTAGTGGAAGCGGCCAACCGCAGAGGTGACCGGGCGACCAAACTTGCCGCCGCACTGGCAGATGATGAACAGGCCGTTGGTGGCGACGTTGGCAAAGAGTTTCTCCGCAATCGCGGCGTCGCTGCCAAAATAGACGACGTCATCGAATTGGCCGGCAGGAATGTTGTCGGGCGCACAACGCACTGCATGCGGGGCATCGACCTCACCGGTGCCAACCACGAGGCATTTGCCGCCCTTTTTCAACGTCTGGCGTTGTTTGTCCACA
>JBFZFE010000065.1:0-6206 GCA_041306525.1 Verrucomicrobiota bacterium
GTGCCGGCAAGGTTCGGCAGCAAACGCGGGCCGATTGTCGGACGCGTCAAGTCCGTCGGCTACGACAACGTCGAGGTGGCGACCGACTGCGCGGTGCAGCCCGGTGACGGTGTGCTCTTCGAGTCCAGCGGCCAAGGCGGCTACGTCTGGCAGGTCAAGGAGGGACGCTGGTACTTTGAGCGAGGAAAGGTGGATTTCCCGAAGATCAAACCCGGTGAACGGGTTTGGAAGACCAGCGACACGCGTCTCGAACGCGAGTTGCGCAAGACCTATACCGGTGAGATTCCGCGTCCGCGACAACGTGTGGACATGCAGGTGACCGGGCGGGCAGGGGAGCCGCTTGTGCTGGAGGCGCAAGGCTTTCGGGTCAGTTCCAAGATGCCGTTGCAGGTCGCACAGAAGCGGCCGGTCACGACCGAGTCGTTGCGCGATCAGCTCGGGCGTCTCGGCGACACGGCGTTCGAGTTGGGCGAACTGCGGAACGAGTTGGTTGGGCCGGTGATCTTGCCGGTCAGCGAACTCAACCGGCTGCGGCGTGAGTTGGCCGGGCAATTGGCAACTCAAACCAAAGTGGGGGCGGCCTTGGCGCCGCGACCGTCGTTGTTCGCAGCCGGTCGCGGCGGGGACGCCGCTCCCACACCTGGCCAGTGTGACGGACAGGAGACGGAGTTGGTGGTGCTTTGCCGGACGGTGCCGCAGATCAACGCGGTATTGGCGGCGGGAGTGCGGATGATCTACGTCGATTTCGAGGACCTGCGGCGTTATCCCGAGGCGGTGACGTTGGCCCGGCAGGCGGGCGCGCAGGTGTTCCTGGCGACGCCGCGCATCCAGAAGCCGGGCGAGCAGGGATTCTTCAAGACCATCACGCAGGCGGGGGCGGATGGTGTGCTGGTCCGCAACCTCGGCGCGATGGAGCATTGCCGCGGGCCGAAGATCGGCGATTTCTCGTTGAACGTGGCCAATCCCTGGACGGCGAAGCTGCTCATCGATACCGGATTGAAGCGCGTGACGGTCTCCTATGACCTCAACGCCCAACAGGTGCTCGATTTGCTGGCCCAGGCACCGGGTGAGTGGTTTGAGATCGTGCTGCATCAACACCTGCCGATGTTTCACATGGAGCACTGCGTCTTCGCGGCGTTCATGTCCAACGGCAAGGACCACACCGACTGCGGGCGTCCCTGTGACCGGCACGCGGTGAAGTTGCGTGACCGGATTGGGGTGGAGCATCCGGTCAAGGCGGATGTGGGCTGTCGCAACACGGTGTATCACGCCAAAGCCCAGAGCGGCGCGGCGTATTGGCGGCAGTTTGCGGAGGCGGGCGCCCGCGTGTTCCGCATCGAGTTACTCGACGAAGATGCGACGCAGGCGGCGACGGTGGTGGCGTGTTACCGGGATCTGCTGGCCGGCAAGATCACGCCTGAGCTACTTGCCAACCGGCTGCGCGTCGCCAACCAACTCGGCGTCACCAGCGGCACACTGACCGTTCTCGGTTGAAGTCTTCTTCGCATCTTTGCCGGACAGGTGTCCTTTGCCGGTGGTCACGCCGTTGTACGCGTCGACGTGGCTGGCATTGGTCTTGGGCTGGGGACGAGCGCCGAAGTTGTAGCGGATGAGCTTCCATGTATCACCGGGCTGTGTGTCGATGCCCAACGAAGGCGTGGGCTCGTAGCCGCAATGGGTCATGCAGTTTTCACAGCGCGGGTCGCGGGCGATGCCATTGAACACGCCGTACTTGGTCCAGTCCACCTTGGTCAACATCTCCCGGTAAGTTGGGTAATGGCCGTCGGTCATCAGGTAGCAAGGGGCTTTCCAGCCGCGGATGTTGCGGGTGGGGATGGCCCAGGCGGTGCAGTGCAGGTCGCGTTTGCCGGCCAGGAATTCGAGATAGATGGGGGAGCCGAACAGGGGATAGTTCTGGCCCCATTCGACCACCTTGGCAAACTTCTCGTGGGTCATCTTGCGGGTCAGGAAGAAATCCTCGGGGCGCGCCTTGCCGCGTTTGATCATGTCCACCTTGGCGGCATCGTACTCGTAACCGGGACTGATGGTGTGGCCGTCCACGCCGAGGGTCGAGAGGAAGTCGAACATGTGTTCGATCTCCTGCATGTCGGTTTCCTTGTACACGGTGCAATTGGTGGCGACCTGGTAGCCGAGGATCTTCGCCATCTTGATGGCTTCGATGCATTCCTTGAAGACGCCTTCGCGCTCGACAATCAGATCGTGAATGCGTTCGAGCGCGTCGAGGTGGACGTTCCAGTACATCCACGAGTTCGGGGCGATGCTGGGGCGGCCGTCGTTCTTGCCGGCGCGGATCTCAGTGGCTTCCTTTTCGGTGATGAGTTTCTTGCCAAGCAACTCGGCCAAGACAGGTTCGCGGGCGGCGCTGTAGGTGCGGGCGAGGTATTCGCGCATCTTTTTGCGCATGAACACGCCGTTGGTGCAGATGTAAACGATGCGTTTCTGGCCGAGGATGCCGGCCACGAGTTCCTCGATCTGCGGATAGATCAACGGTTCGCCGCCACAGATCGAGACCATCGGGGCGTCGCATTCCTGGGCTGACGCCAGGCAGTCGGCGAGGGGCAGCACGTCCTTGATGCTGGTGGAGTATTCGCGAATGCGTCCGCAGCCGGTACAGGTGAGATTGCAGGTGTGGAGCGGTTCGAGCTGCAACACAATGGCGTACTTCTCGGTGCGCCGGATTTTATGGCTGATGATGTGACGGGCCATTCGCAACGAAAGTGCCAGGGGAAAACGCATGGTGGTGTATCGAACTCCTGCTGTGACGGTTAGTCTTGCTCCAGCTTCGCCAGCGCACGAATGCGCGCGACGGTGCGGTAGAGACGTGGTTGTTTGTAGTACTGCTTCAACGCACGCGACTTCTCGTTGACGCGCGGAATGGGCGGGAACTGGTGTTCGGTCTGGCGGGCGTACATGCCCAATGCCATCAACGGCCAGTAGTGACAGTAGTAATGGTAGCGGAGATAGAAGACCTTCGGGAACCCGGTGCCGGTATACAGCTGTTCGTCCCAAGTGCCATCGGCATTTTGTGTGCGCAGCAGATACTCGATGCCGCGCGCGACTGCGGGTGAGTGAGCCTCCCCGGCCGAGATCAACCCCATCAACGCCCAAGCCGTCTGCGAGGCGGTGCTTTCGCCAAGTCCCTTGTACATCGGGTCGTCGTAGCTGCGCAGTGACTCGCCCCAGCCGCCATCGCTGTTCTGGATGTTTTTGAGCCAGGCGACCGCACGGCGAATGTGCGGCATCCGCATGTCGTCGCCAATGACGGCCAGCCCGCGCAGCGTCTGCCAGGTGCCGTAGAGATAATTTGTTCCCCACCGGCCGAACCAGGAGCCGTCCGTGCACTGGTCGCGTTGGCAGAACGCGATCGCGCGCTGGACGCATTCGTCCTCGGTCGTGAACCCAAAATGACTGAGGCATTCAAGTGTGCGCGCGGTAATGTCGGAGGTGGACGGGTCGATCATGGCATTATGATCGGCGAACGGCACCTTGGTGAAGATGTACTTGTCGTTGTCCTTGTCGAACGCCGCCCAACCGCCATCGCGGCACTGCATGCCGAGAACCCAGCGGATACCGCGCCGGATCGCCGCCGACTTTTCACGGTCAAACGGCGTCTGCACCCGGTTGAGCGCCATCAACACCATGATGGTGTCGTCGATGTCGGGATAGAGCTCGTTGTCGTACTCGAAAAACCAGGCGCCAATCGGCTTGTTCGGCTCGGTGTAACGGTGGCACTCGGAATGTTTCACGCGCCAGTCGGCGGGGCGGCGCACTTCCTTGTCGAGCAGCCAGCGCGCCGCAGCGACCATGGCCGGGTGGTCAGCGGCGACACCGGACTCGTGCAGCGCATTGACGGTAATGGCGGTGTCCCAGACCGGCGAAAGACAGGGCTCGAGACGGATCGTGTCTTCCTCCTCGATTCGCAGTTTCTCCATCTCGCGGATGCCGTGCGCGACGAAGCAGCTTTCATTGGAATAACCCAGCACACGCAGGCACATGACGTAGTTCGCCATGGCCGGGAAGATCGCGCCCAACCCGCCCGGCGTGCGCCCGTGTTCGATGGTCCAGCGTTCCGCCTTGCGCATGGCGATGCGCCGCAGGAACGGCGCGGGATGATGCCGGTGCATGAACTTCAGGATCGTGTCCCAGGTCAGGAAGAAGTTGCGCCACGTGAACGTGCGCTTGTCGCGTTCGAGATGGATATCAGCGTTTTCGCGGCCACCGGCCCAGAGTTCGTCGAGGTGGCAGTTGGCCGGCAACGGTTTGATGGGTTCCTTCGAGCGGATGATGGAAAGCGGCACGAACATCGCCCGCGACCAGGCGGACATATTATAGATGCTGAACGGGAACCACTTCGGCAGCATCATGATCTCGGGCGGGATTGCCGGGCAGCCGTCCCATGGATACAGCCCGACCATGGCGAGGTAGATCTTGGTCCAGGTGTTGCATTTGACGATGCCGCCCGCCGCCAGGATGGCGTCGCGGGTGCTCACCATGTGCGGCGCCTCCGCCGGGTCACCGGCCATTTTCAACGCCAGATACGCCTTCACCGAGGCGCTGATTTCCATTGGCCCGGTCGGGTAAATCGCCACACCGCCCTGCGGCAGCAGCTTGGCGCGAATGTAGTTGCCTGCCTGGCGGGTGCTGGCCGGGGCCAGCAGATCAATGAAATGCAAATAGATCAGGTACTCGGACTCCAGAATGGTGTCGCCTTCCAACTCCGCGCACCAATGTCCGTCGTCCGCCTGGCGTTCCAGCAACCAGTCCTGCGCCGCCGCCATGGCGGCGGGCAACGGCGCTCCTGTTTCATGGGTAAAGTCTTCGCGTGCCTGTATCATGACCGGGTGTTGTTCTCCGTCCAACCTTTGCCGGATTATAGGCCAAGACCCATCGAAGTAAAGCCGACCGTGGGAGCGGGAATCGTGTTGCCGGGGTGCGCCACTGCACTATAATCCCGCCCGTGCCGCAGGAAACCTCTTCGTCGCGTCCGCTCGGTTCGGCCGGCGACGCCACCGTTACCGGTAACGTCGCCAGCGCCACCGCGACGTCGCTGGCCGTCTCGAATTTCGGCAATTACGAGCTGCTCGGGGAGCTTTCCCGCGGTGGTGTGGGCATCATCTACCGGGCCCGGCAACGCGGTTTGGGGCGTGTCGTGGCGTTGAAAGTCCTCCAAGGCGGCTCGATGGCATCGGCCGAACAGGTGCAGCGCTTCATGAACGAGGCGCAGGCCGCCGCCAAGCTTCAGCATCCGAACATCGTCCCGATTCACGACTTTGGTTCGCAGGATGGCCAGTACTTTTTCACGATGGATTTTGTGGAAGGCAAGTCACTCGCCGACCTGATGGAGAAGGGGCCGATACCAGCGCGCGAGGCCTTGGAGTACGTGCGACAGACGGCCGAAGCGCTGCACTACGCCCATGAGCATGGCGTCGTGCATCGCGACATCAAGCCCGGCAACATCCTGCTCGACGAGGCCGGCCGGGTGAAACTCACAGACTTCGGCATTGCCAAGGAGGTCAACCGGGACCAACTCAGCATGACCATGGAAGGGCAGGTCATGGGCACCCCGCGTTACATGTCGCCCGAGCAAGCCAGCGGCAAAACGGCGCTCGCCGACCGGCGTTCCGATGTGTTTTCGTTGGGCGCGACCTTTTATGAGATGTTGACCGCGACGCCGGCGTTCGACGCGGAGAATGTTTACGGTGTCCTCCAGAAAGTCGTCACCTTCGAACCGCCCGCCCCGCACAAGCTCAACCGCAAAGTTCACCGCGACGTCGCCACCATCTGCTTGAAGGCGATGGAGAAACGCCCCGAGAACCGTTACCAGACCGCGCTGGAAATGGCCGAGGACATTCAGCGCTTCGTTGACGGTGAACCCATCGAGGCGCGGCCGGTCGGCAGCATCGAGCAGGTCGCCCGTCGCCTGAAACGCCATTGGCGCGCGGTCGCGGTCAACGCCGGTATTCTCGCCTGTGCCGCCTACGGGGTCTGGTTTTATCTTCAAGCACGGCCGGCCCACCTGCGGGTCGAGTTGTCGCCCAGTCCCGTCAACGTTGCCTTGGATGGACATCCTGTGGCGCAAGAGGATGTGGAACGCGGCCTGGATCTGCCGGCCGGCAGGCACACGCTGCTGGTCGATCTCGAACCGACTTTCGAGCCGCGCGAACTGGGCTTTGACCTCAAGCCCG
>JBFZFE010000066.1:0-2552 GCA_041306525.1 Verrucomicrobiota bacterium
CCGTGGGGAAGTCCAACAGCTTGTCCAACGAGTGCTCGTGCCATTTGGTGCCGCGGAAGTGGTTGGCAATCTTCGTACAGTCCGCGCATTTGCATTTGGTGAGCCGCTCGTCACCGGGATAAGCCACGGTCGCGAAGGCCGATTCTATCGATTCACGTGTTGTCATGCGTGTCATGCGTGTTGCCGCTCGGTGGCGGATTCTAGGGGAGTAACACCACGACGGCAACTTTGTTTTTCAACGCAAGACAATGACGGAGTCGTAATCACCCGCCGGCTCCAGTAGGATGCCGGCGCTGTGAAACGCGGAACCAAAATCCGCCTGGCGGCCTGGGGCTGTCTCCTCGCCGGGCTTGTGATCGTGCTGAAGTTCGTGCTCCTGATCAGTGTCGTGGTCGGTGAAAGCATGTCACCCGCACTGAAGCCATGGGATTTCTGCGTTCTGCGCCGCACTTCGGCATATCCTCCGCAGCGGGGCGACATCGTGATGTTCCGAACGGCGGACGACCCGCCCTTGTATCTGATCAAACGCGTGATTGCCCTGCCCGGCGAAACCATCCAGATCACCCGCGGGATCGTGCACCTCAACGACCAACCCCTGCCCGAACCCTACACCACGCCCAACACGGCCTGGACTTTGCCGGCGATGACAATCCCGCCCGGCAAGGTGTACGTGATTGGCGACAACCGGCGCCACGACGGCGAGACCTGGCAAGGGTTGGTGGCCACACGCCTCGTCAAAGGCCGCCTGCTCTGGCGGGGGAGATCGAAGACATGAAATGGCTCGGCCGCATATTCCTGGTTGCCCTGTTCGTCATCGTGCTCTGGCAGGCTTGGCAACGGCTCTTCGTGAGCGAGGAGACGCGCATCCGGCGCGCCATCGCCAAAATGGAGCAGGCGATTGAAGATAACCAGATTGTCGCGCTGGCGGACCTGATTGCCGGCAACTACCACGATGAGCACGGCCTGGACAAAGCCAGTCTTCTCGCGGCGGTGCGCAGCGTGCGCATGCAGTACGCGGCGCTGCTGATTCACATCACCGACATCAACATTGAACGCGCTCCCGACGGCTCGACCAGCCAGGCCACGCTGATTGCCAAGATTCTCACCAAACGGGCCGACGGCGGCCAGACCGAGATCAACGCCGAGCGCGTCCGCCTCTTCCTGCGCCAGACCGATGACGGCTGGAAGCTGACGCGCATCGAGTCGCCTGAGTTGAAGTTCGACTGACGCACTGGCTCAGTCATTGCCTCCGCCTGTCGTCTCCGCTACTATCCACACGTCTTGAAACAACTCGTCCAAGACTTCAAAACGGGCGACGTCAAACTCGTCGAGGTGCCGGCACCGGTCGTGGCGCGTGGCTGCTTGCTGGTGCGCAACGCCTTCTCGCTGGTGAGCGCAGGCACGGAACGGGCCACCGTTGAGATGGCGCAAGCTTCGCTGCTGGGCAAAGCACGCCAACGACCCGATCTCGTCCGCCAGGTCATCGACACCGTCAAGAAAGAAGGCGTGACCGCCACCATGCGCAAGGTCCAGTCGCGCTTGGACCAGTGGAAACAACTCGGTTACGCCTCGGCCGGTACGGTCATCGAAGTCGGTGACGGGGTCACCGGGTTCGCGCCGGGCGACCGGGTGGCATGCGCCGGTCAGGATTACGCCAGCCACGCCGAAGTGGTCTGTGTCCCGCAAAACCTCTGCGCGCACATCCCCGCGGGCGTGGCCCTCGATCACGCGGCGTTCACGACGTTGGGCGCGATTGCACTGCAAGGCATCCGGCAGGCGGATGTCCGCCTCGGCGAATCGGTGGCCGTGATCGGGCTCGGACTGGTTGGACAACTCACCGTCCAGTTGCTGCAAGCAGCGGGATGCCGGGTGTTTGGACACGACCCGCGCGCGGAAGCGGTCAAGCTTGCCGGCGTTGAACCGGCAAAGCCTGACAGCGTCGATGCCGTCATCATCGCCGCAACAGCCGAGACCAATGAACCGCTGATCCGGGCCGGCGAACTGTGTCGTGACCGCGGCCGCGTCGTCATGGTCGGCGTGACGGGCATGGAACTGCCGCGCGAGCTCTATTTCCGCAAGGAACTCGAATTCCGCCTGAGCCGCAGCTACGGACCGGGACGCTACGATCCGCAATATGAGGAACACGGCGTTGATTACCCGGTCGGGTACGTGCGCTGGACCGAGCAACGCAACCTGCGGGCGTTCTTGGAATTGCTCGCCGCCGGCAAGCTCAACCTTGCCCCGTTGATCACCCACACATTCCCGATCACCGCCGCCATCGCGGCGTACGATGTCGTGCTCGCCAGCGCAGGGGTCGGCGTGGTGCTGGAGTACGCGCAACAAAGCGCGGTCAGCGCGCCGCGGCCCGCCAGCCGAACCAAGGCGGCCGGCGTGGTCCTCGGCGTCATTGGCGCGGGCAATTATGCGCAAGGCGTTTTGCTGCCGCAGTTCAAGGCGAGCAAGGATGTCGCGCTCGCGACCGTCTGCACGGCGACGGGGGTAAAGGCGGAAAAGGCGCGGGCGAAGTTTGGCTTTGCCACGGCCAGCACCGA
>JBFZFE010000067.1:0-3638 GCA_041306525.1 Verrucomicrobiota bacterium
GAAATCGTCCCCTGCATCCCGCTCACCGGCAAGGGCGAACTCTATATCGGCTCGGTCCCGACCGACGTCGGCACCCCCAAGTCCGGTGACAACACGTTGCAGGTCATCGGGGGCGACGAGATTCGCGTCACCTATCTGGACAACAACACGCAGGCCGGTGAGAAAGACGTCCCCCGCAAGGCGAACGTCAAAGTAGTCTCCACCGCCTCGCTGAACTTCACCCTCGGCACCTACGAATCCAAGGCCGTCGCGGCGTTCATCGGCCAGCCGCTGTTCGTGTTGCTCGATGACGCCGACCTGGACAAGTCACTGGGACGGGACACGCAGGCGGTGAAGATTGTCGCCCGCTACCGCGACCTCGAAGCCGAACAAGCCGAGCAGGACCAGGGCGGCAGCCTTGAGAAACTGATGCGGACCGAGGAGAACGCCAAACGTTACCGGATCCGCGACGAAGTCACCTTGACGCTCCAGGAGATGGGCGACGGCCAAGTCGTTCGCACCGGCCGCTTTGCCGGCAATGTGGACCTGGTTGCGTTGCGCGAAGGCCGGGCCGGTGACCTCCAGGACAGTGTTCTTTCCTGCGTCACGGGCGACGAGATCATGGTCAGTTACATTGATGAACGCCACATCAACGGCGAGTCGCCGCGCGAAGTCCAGGCCGCCATCGTTGTTGCCGGTGAGATCGAGAGCCGCCCGATGGCCACCCAATACGTCGTCGCTGATCCCGTCGTGCGCGCGAAGAAGAACCTCGTCGAGGCCACCGCCTTTCTTGAACTGGGCCGCATCTTCAAGAGCATGGGCTTGGTCAAGGGCGCCGCGGAACGTTGCGATTCGGGCCTGACCCATGCCGACGCCGTCTTGCGCTCCCAGGAAAACATCCCCACTTCACTGACCGAGGAGGCGTTCCGCTTGAAGTGGGACCTCCAGATGACCAAGGAAGATTTCGATGGCGCCATCGCCACCTGCCAGATCTTCAGCAAACTCTTCCCGCGTTCGCCGATTGTGGACCAGGCTTTGCTGGGCATCGGCAAGATCCACCTCGGTCGCAACGATCACGCCAAGGCGATGTCGGTGTTCCAGCAGATCATCGCGCTGCCCAACTCGCTGGCCAAAGCGGAAGCCCAGTTCCGCATCGCCGAAACAGTCGAGGCAATGAACCAGCCCACGGCCGGTCGGTCCGGCAACCCCGCGGCGGCGATACCGCACTACAAGCTTTGCGCGGAACGCTATCCCGACAGCGAGTTTGCCGGCGAATCGCTTGGCAAGCTGATCGATTACTACGTCGAGACCAAGGACTACGCCCAGGCGGATGATTTGTTGAACCAGATCTTCCAGGACCATCCCGATGCCCAGTTCCTCGACAGCATGCTGTTGAAATGGGTGATCGTGGCCTACCGGGTCGGCAACTTCAGCCGCGCCCACGAAAAGTGCACGCAGCTCCTCTTCGAGTATCCCGAAAGCCGCTTCGCCGAGAAAGCCAAGGCGTTGCTGCCGCGCATTGAGGAAAAGGTCAAAGCGCCATCCGCCCCGACCGAGAAACCCGCCACCACGGCCCCCACCAGCACCGAGGGTTGAACATCATGAGCCACAAACTTCATCGCATCCTGCTTGCCGCCATCCTGTTGACCACCACGGGCGCCGCCGCCACGCCCACCGAACTGGACACGCTCACCGAGAAACTCCAGCGCGCCACCAGTTCGGCCACCGAGGCCGACATCGTGCGCCTGCTCCAGCTCGGTCGCGATACCGGCCGCCCCTTCCAAGTGGCGCCCATCGTCAAAAACTACCTCGCGCAAAGCGCCCGGCCCACCGCCCCCGTCTTGCTCGCCGCCGCCGAGAACGCCTGGTTGACCGCGGATTACCGGACCGCTGTCACCCGCTACAAAGCCTATCTCAAACTCGCCGACCAAGGCCCCGAATCCTCGGCCGCCGCCGCCCAGATGTATGCCATCCAGATCGATTTCCTGGGGGACAAGGAAGATGCCTATCGGTTCATGCGCGAAGCGGGCGACAACCATCGCCAGAGCATTGCCGCCCGGCGGTTCGATGCCTGGTTTTTGAGCGAAGCACGGCAACGTCGTGACCTGCCGGCCGTCGCCAAGCGCCTGGCCGTCGCCCTCGCCGACAAGCTGCCGTTGGAACAGGAACGTCTGCTGTTCTGGGAGGACGTGGACTGGTTGATGGACGCCTTGACGCGGGCCGAGGATGCGGCGCCCGCGCTGTCCCAAGCCCGGTCCGTTGTCAGCCAGCTGCGCGACAACAAGCTGCGCAGCCTCAAATACGGCTTCTTCATCGCCTATCTCGACTACAAGGTGGGCCGGGCCGGCAAGGCTGAGGACGCCGCCGCGAAGCTCTTCGAGCCGGTCAGCTCCGCAGCGCGCGCGTTTGTCGAAGCTTTCCCAACCGCCGCCACGCTGCAAAGCATTTGTGGTGTGTTTGCCGGCGGCGAAGGCAACCCGCTGGACAATGCCGAATGGGCCCGGCAGGAAAAGCAGAAGCGTGAACTGTTCGTGGCCGCCTTTGAGAAGCTGAACGACGCCGACCGCGCGGCGATGATGACCTGGCGGCCGGCTAATCGCGCCGCGCCGCGCCAGCTCGCGTCAGCGGCGCAATGGGCCGCGCTCGGCGCGCAGTTCCCGGCTGTGTTCCAGAAAGCCGAGAACGTCCGTGACATTCCGTTCCTGGTCCAGACCACTGATTTGGCCGTCATCAAGCAGCAGGCGCAGTTCCTCAAGGGCGTGCCGACCCGTTCGGCGGCATTGATCAACGCCCTGGCTGCCAGCGATGACTTCACCCAGAGCGCGCAGGCGCTCTGGCGCAACGATGCCTGGCACCTGCCGGCCGGCGAGTTCTTCAGTATTTTGGAGCGCGAGTTGTGGCCCGCCTACCGGAGCCTCCCGCACGCCGACAAGGCGAAGACCGCCGACGAGAACTTCCAGAAGATGCTCGTGGCCATCGGCGGCGAGATGATTGCGAAATCACCGGTCGCGCTGCTGGATCCCCGGTCGGCCCAGTCCTACCTCTACGCGGTCTGGCGTTACGGCAGCTCCGATGAGTACGACAAAACGAAGTTCATTGAGGCAGCCAAGCAGCTGGAATGGGTGCCGTGGACGGATCGCGAACGCCGCGAAGCGCTCGAAGGTCTGCACCGCGACACGCGCATCTGGGCCGCGAACATCCGCAAATCCAAGGACGCCAAGGCGCAGGCGGTGCTCAGCCAGTTGGTGGCAATCGATGAGGCGTTGCTGTTGTTGCTCGACACCAAGCGGGTGATTGTCCCGGCGAAGGCGCCCACGCCGTTGGCTGGCAAGGTGGCGGAGTTGACCCTCGCTTCCCGGCGCCGCGATTCGGCCGGTTACATCAAAGCCGCCCGCGAAGGCTATCCGTTGGTGCGCGATTACGATGTGAAGAAGACACCGGGCGGCGCCTCGGCGCTGGAGCTGTTCCTGCGCACGACGGAAGGAATTACCGGCACGGCTGAATTTCATGCGGAGGTGGTGGCGGACCAACTGGCGTTGGGGACCGGCCCGCGTTTCGACTTGGTGGCCAGCACGATTGTCGGTGGCCGCAGCCGGTGGGGTGAATGGCGTCGCGTGCCGCGGGAAGACCAGGCCGAAGTTGCCAAGATCAATGCTGCC
>JBFZFE010000068.1:0-2679 GCA_041306525.1 Verrucomicrobiota bacterium
CGGGTTGACATGCGGCTAGCCTATTGGTTAGCACACACTTATGCAAGCAACATATGTATAGAGGTCTGAGCAAACGATCACACTAAAAACGACACTTTCATAACCCGCGTAACCGCAGGCTATTGCGCCGGTGGCTTTTTTCAATAATTTCTGGTGGGTTTTCCGGCGGGCTTATTCATGGTAGGAAGTCCCGCGAGAAAGGGCTCCTACTGTGGATGACGTCAACTTTGCGGGATGGACGCTGGAGAAGTCGATCCAAGTGATCCAAGGCGAACGAAGGACTCGGGTGCTGGTGAAGGGGCGGCCGTATATGAGTTGGCCGTCGGGAGATGAGGAGTCAGCGCGCATGGCCATGGTGCAATTATCCGATTGCGGCTTGGGCACGCAGGAGGAGTTGGCTAAGACCTTTGAGGTGCATGTCAATTCGGTGCAGCGATACCTGGCGGATTTTGAGCGCGAGGGGATGCGGGGATTGGTGTCGGGGCGCCGTGGGCCGAAAGAACCGTGGAAGCTCACGCCGGCATTGCGCGGTAAAATCTTGCTGATCGTTTTGCGGGAAGGGATCGGCCAACTGGAAGCGATTCAGCAGCGCTTGGCGGAAGCGTGGCACGAGGAAGTGAGTGTGGCGAGTATCCAGCAGGTGTTGGCGGAAAATGGACTGGGGGAGGCGCGGATCCGAGACATCCGTGCCGAAGCCGTCACCGGTGAACTTTTTGCCGTGGAACCGAAGCCGCAGTTAGTGCTGAACTTGGTCGGTGCGGCTAACAGCGGCGGGGACGGACACGCCGAGGGCAACGCGCCGAACCCCCACGGGGGCGGTGGCGATGACTCTGGCAGGGGACGCCAAGGTGGTGACGGGGAGGACGGGACCGACTATCGCCGGAACTATTCGCCGGCGCAACGGGTCTACCTGGACCAGTTGGAAGAGGGCGATTACAACACGTATGCTGGCGGGCTGTTGTTCGCGCCGTTATTGGCGCGCTACAATTTTCTTCCGATGTTGCGACAGAGGATTGCGATTGCCACCTATGAAGGTTACCGCCTGGAGGAGTTAAGTCTGACGCTATTTTACTTGGATGTGTTTGGATTTCGGTCCATGGAAGATTTTAAGCGTGCTTATCGTGAAGAGTTTGGGGTTTTAGTGGGACGCTCCCAGAGTCCGAGCTTGTTCACGCTGCGGCGATTCCTGCACCAAGTCCGCCAGTTGGCGCAAGGGGAGGCCCTGATCGATGCCTTCGGAGTGGCGTATTTGCGGTCGGGCCTGGCGGCGTGGGGCGTGATGTACATGGATGGACATTTTATGCCGTATTACGGGATGTATGCGATCAGCAAAGGCTGGCATGGAGTGCGTCAGATCCCGATGAAAGGCAGCTACAATTTCCTGGCGGTTGACGAGCAGTTCCACCCATGGCTCTTTCTGATTCGGTCCTGTTCCGAAGACTTGCTGCAAAAGATTCCGGAGTTGATCGAGAAAGCCAAACGGCTTGGCGAGCAAGCGGGGATCAAGCGGGAACGCTTAGATCAATTGATCGTGTTGTTTGATCGGGAAGGCTACTGCGCTGAGCTCTACCGCTATCTTGACGGTCGCGATTTGGGCGAGGGGAAACGGCGGGCATGGTTCATCAGTTGGGCGAAATATGCGGAGAAGTGGGTGAACGATTTCGCGGCCGAGGAATTCCACCAGGTGGCGCGGGTGACGTATCAGATCAGAGAAACCGAGGAGATTCGATACTTGGAGACCACCCGCTCGATGAGCAAGTACGGGAAGATTCGTGCCGTGGTCATCCAAAGCGCCAAAGATCAGAAGCGGGCGGCCATCTACACCAACGCCACGGCCGAGGAAATCGGAGGCGCGAGGATCGTGGAGTTAATGTGTCATCGCTGGGGCGAGGAGAATGCGATCAAAGAACTGCTGCACAAGCATCTCATCAACTACACCCCGGGTTATGTCATTGAAGACCTGGAGGAGCAACCGCTGGTGACCAATCCTCGAGTCGCGGAGCTGAAGAGGCAGCGAGCAGGGTTAGTCAGTGAGTTAAATCGTTTTAAAATTGAGTTGGCGGAGCATGTGTTGAAGCAGCCGGGCGACAAACGCAAGACCCCACCGAGGAGTCAAGCCGAGGTTCTGGAAAGCATCGCCATGGCGGAGAGTACCATTTTGTTAACGGATCAGAAACTGGACGAACTGCCAGCGGAGATCAATTTTGCGCAGGCCCATGATGGGGAAAAGTTGCGGAGATTCGACTATGAGAAGAAGCGATTCCTAGACTGCATCAAGGTGTTTGGCTACAACCTCAAAATCCAGCTGTGTCAGATGTTGCTGAGACATTACGATCGGCAGAAGGAACTCTTGCCTGCATTGGCGATGATTGTAGAACGAGCCGGGTACGTGAAATTGGAAGGGGATCGATTAGGCGTCACCTTGAGGCGATTCAAGGATCGGGAGATCGACTATGCGGCCCGGCATCTGTGCGAAGATCTCAACCGAATGGAGCCTGTAACCCTTGATCGATACGGGTTTACGATCCATTACCAGGTCCAGTAGCCGACCCACCAAAAATTTTCAGAAATCGCGCCCGAAGTGTGATCGTTTGCTAAGACCTCTGAAGGATGTAATCATCGGGCCAGTGTGCAGAGGGGGCGCCAAAGTACAAGTTATAAATGATTGTATGTTAACTA
>JBFZFE010000069.1:0-2835 GCA_041306525.1 Verrucomicrobiota bacterium
CGCGCGAGGCCCAGCCGGGGACTATCGGATTGCGCGGCGGAAGCCTGCTCAGCGGCCAGTTGCTGGGCGTCACGCCGCAAACGGTCGCGTGGCAACATCCGCACGCGCTCGACCCGCTGGAGTTCGCGCCGGCCAACGTGGTGTTCGTCAACCTCGCGGCGGCCGGCGCGCTGACAAATTTGCCCCCGTTGCCCGCGCGGGTCCGGCTCACCAGCGGCGACCAGTTGCGCGGCGAACTGGTCGGCGTGGACGCCCAGAGCGTGCAATTTCGGTCGTTGCACACGGGGCCGGTTCGCCTGCCGCGCCGGCAGGTGGCGGAAGTGCAACCGGGCGCGCCGCCCGAGGGCGTGTTGGATGCCGGGCCGATTGAAAACTGGAAAACCTCGGGGTCGGAACGCGGGGCGCCCCTGGTGTACTCGCGCCAACTGCCGTTGCCGCCGCGCGTCCGGCTGCAGTTTCAGGTCGAGTCGCGCGGGGGGGGCGGCGCGCTGGATGCGGAAGTCTGGTTGTATTCGCAGATGTCCACCAACAAGCATTATCAGGGACCGTTGGGCCATCGGCTCGCCTTGCACAACAACCAGATTAACGTGGGTCAATCCAGCCAAGACCCGACCGGCCAGTTGACGGTACAGAGCGCCACCAGCCACAGCGCGCCCGGTTTGGGCCAAAGCCCCGTGTCCGAGATCATGTGGCTGTTGGACACCGTCAAGGGGGAAGCCTTTGTCCTGCTGGATGGCAAACAAATTGCGCAGATGCGCGACCTGCCGAAGATGGACCTCGGTCAGGAAATCCGGTTTGGAATCAACAACCCGCAATTCGTCCGGCTGCGGAGCGGCGTGGTTGCCGAGTGGAAGGGCGGCACGGAGTTTGCCGCCGCTGCCCAGAGCGATGCGGTTCGGCTGCAGGATTTCTCCCTGTTGGCCGGGCCGGTGGAAGGCGTGCGCGACGGAATGGTCTATCGCGCCGGGCAAGCGCCGGTTTCGTTGGGGAATGTATTTTCCTTACTCTTTAACCCGGCTGCCAGCGAGCCCGTCCGGCGCGCCGCGCAAGATGTGCGCGTCACCCTTTGGGATGATGATGAACTGACGCTCGCCAACCTCGAAGTCACCGCCCGGGGCGTGGCCGGCACGAGCGAGGCGTGGGGTGAAGTCACCCTGCCCGCCGCCGCGATCCGGCGGTTCAACTTCCGGCCCTACGATCCGCCGCCCGCCGCCAACCCGGCCGGCCCGCGAACCAGCGACTTATACTGGGGATTCTAACGCCCCGCCAACTTGACACCGAAATTCTCCGCCTCGGAGCGCGGGTGTGAAAACTGGTGGCACGGTCGGGAGCCGCAGCGCAGCGGAGCCGGGTCTGCGAGAAGCGGGCACGCAACCCCGCTGTCGTGGGCAGCAAACCGGCCACAACGCACTGACGCGCGGCCCGCCCCCTGTGTCTCAGGGCGCCAGCGCCAGGCCTTTGTCGGTCAGCCGAACGGTGCGCGGACCGACGCGAAGTTGGTCGCCGGCCAAGGCGACGGCCGGCGCCGCGCCGCGTTGGATGGTGAACACCACGAGGAACGGACCGTGGCCATTCATGGTGACGGCGGTGCGCGGCAGTTGGCCGTTGCGGTGGTCGTGGCGGTAGTTCAACTCCGTGGCCACCGGGCCGGTCTCCTGCGTCAGCGTGGCCTTGCTGGGACGCAGCACGGTCGCTTGCAGGGTCACGCCGTGGGTCGCGGTCAACGTGAAGCCGTCGGGACGGAGCGCCACTTTGTGTTCGGGCAAGGTCACGAACTGCCACTGGTACGGCGGCGCCGGCGGCGCGGCCTTGGCCGTCGGCGCGGCCTTGGCCGCCGGCGCCGCCTTGAGCGCCTCCTCGAACGGGTCCTGACCTTTCACCGCGGGCGGCGTCACGACCGGCAACTCGTCCCGCAGCACGGCCAACACGGGCGCGCCACAGCCGCCGGAGTAATCAACGAGGAAGGACCGGGAACCGAGCGGCGGACCGAGTTTCTCGCGCGATTCTTTACTCTCCAGCAACGGACAGAGGTCGAGCGTGACGGCCGTGGCGCCGTCGGGGTTGGGCGCGGTCGCCTCCCGGTACACCAACTGGCGCGCCTTGCGGCTGGCGAGGAAATCGGGGTTGAACCGGATCGTGTTGGTCCATTTGGTCAGGCCGCCGCGCACGGCCCACTCGTGGCCGAGCGCTGCCAGCCGGAACTCGCCGCTGACCACATCGCCCCAATCGCCGCCGGGATGAATGAATCCGGCCAACGCGGCGACGGCGTCCTCGCCGTCCTGGTACCGGTTGCGCCAGAGCCACGCGCAGCGTTGCCGGTCGGCAATGGTGACCGGCAAGATGCCCTGCGGCGGCTTCACCTGGGCGGGCGTCGGCCAGTTCACCAGCGCGAACGCGGCGGAAGCCGGATCGAGTTCGTCCACGACCAAGTTCTCGGAGGTGAGCTTGCTGGCCAGGGCCAGTTCCAACGTCCGGTGCGCCGCCCAGCCCACCGCCGGTTGCAGCGCGGGCGGCACGAAGCCGAAGCAGCGCGCATACGGCATCGGGCCGTAGGGCCCGCCGCCGCGCCCGTAGGCGGGCGCGAACGCGCGCTCGGCGCTGAACACGGTCTTGGCGACCTGGTGCGGCAAGACCCAATCAAGGTGGCCCGGCGAGCCGAGCGCGGCGCCGGTCGCGTTGGCGTGGGCGTGCGCGAACGGCCCGAGAGCCTGCAACGACGGCAGCGTGTAGCAGTCGCCGGCGATGTTCCAGCCGCGTTCGCTGATGGCGTGCGTCACCCACAGGTCCATCCGCAGCCGGGCCGACGCCAGCCAGAGCCGGGGCCAGTAATCGGCA
>JBFZFE010000070.1:0-2642 GCA_041306525.1 Verrucomicrobiota bacterium
GAAAATCATGCGGTTAAGGATCAAGCGGCCCGGAAAATATCGTCCGGGTCGCTTTATTCTGCACCCCCTTGATTTAACTACGGATCCGGCGCGCATCGCAACACCTTTGTCGGACGGCTTGGCGAAGGGTTTGTATAGCGGCACCAGAATCGATCGGATGTGTACTAACAAGCAACTCTATTGGAGGGTTTCCCATGCCAGCACCATTGAATTACCCCGGCGTATACATCGAAGAAGTGCCGAGCGGCGTGCGCACCATCACGGGCGTAGCGACGTCGATAACCGCATTTGTCGGCTACACGGCCAAGGGACAACCCGACAAGGCGGTCATGATGACGAGCTATGCCGATTTCGAGCGGCAGTATGGCGGGCTCAACCGGAACAGCCCGATCTCCTACGGTGTGCGCCAGTTTTTCGCCAATGGCGGCGCCCAGGCCCTGATTGTGAGAGTTGCCACCGGATATGCGACTGCCAAGTGGCAACTGAATGACGGCGGCGGCGCTGTGCTCGACGTCGAAGCCGCCAGCCCCGGCACGTGGGGCAACGCCTTGCGCATCACGGTGGATCGCAGCAGCGCGCGCAATCCGGATTCGGAATTCAACCTCGTGGTCTCACAGATGCAAGGCGATGGCATGACGATTGTCACGCTGGAAACCCACCGCAATCTGAACATGAACCAGAACTCGGCCCAGTACGCCCCGGCGGTGGTCAACAACGCCTCGGCCCTGGTTCGCCTGTCACGCACCGGCGGCCTGGCGTTCGCCAACCGGGGCTTTGCAGTGAGCTCAGCGGCGATCGTTTTTCCGCTCGCGGCGGCCAATGCCGTCATCGCCGGCACACTGGGCGGGAATGCTCCGTTCCAGTTGACGCTGGCCGGCTCACCCTGGGCCAACATGGGTGCCTTGGTGACCGCGGCGACCAATGCGATCAATGCCGCCGGGTTGGCAGCCTCGCTGACGGCATCCGACTCGGGCGCGGACGGAGGTGCCGGCAGCGGTTACCTGAAATTGACTTCCGCGACTGTCGGGGAAGCCTCGAAGGTGACCATCGCGGGCGGCGCTTTCGGCGGCCTGGCGACACTCATCAAGATGGGCTCTGCCAACGGTGGTCGCGAGTTCAACGCCGACGCCGAGCACCGCCCGTCTGTGGTGACCAACGTGCTGCCCGCGTCCAGCGGCGTTGATGGCTCGCGCGCCGGCGCGGTCGAACTGGTCGGCAACCCGAGCACGAAAACCGGCATGCAGGCCCTCCTGGATGCTGATTTTTTCAACATCCTGTCGATACCGGAAACATTCGACATGACCGAAGTGCCCGCCGCCTCGGTCATCGCGGCTGGCACGGCGCTGTGCGAAGCACGACGGGCCTTCTACATTGTCGACGCGCCGTCGTTCAAGAACTTCAGCAACATCGCCACTTGGGCCAACGACGTATCCCAGTCGCGCAATGCCGCGACGTACTTCCCGGCAGTACGCATCGCCGATCCGCTCGACGATCTGCGGCTGCGCGCGATGCCGCCATCGGGCACCATGGCGGGCGTCTATTCGCGCACCGATTCGGCCCGTGGCGTATGGAAAGCGCCGGCTGGCACTGATGCCACGATGAATGGTGTCGTCGATCTGTCGCTGACGATCAACGACCTGGACAACGGCCAGTTGAATCCCAAGGGCGTGAACGTGCTGCGCAGCTTCCCGGCATACGGTCGCGTAGTTTGGGGCGCGCGCACCATGAAGGGTTCAGATGCCCAGGCGGACGAGTACAAATACGTACCGGTGCGGCGGCTGGCGCTGTTCATCGAGGAGAGCCTCTATCGCGGCACCCAGTGGGTGGTGTTCGAGCCGAACGACGAACCGCTGTGGGCGCAGATCCGGCTCAACATCGGCGCCTTCATGCAGAACCTGTTCCGTCAGGGCGCCTTCCAGGGCCGCTCGCCGCGCGAGGCGTTCTTCGTCAAGTGCGACCGCGAGACGACGACCCAGAACGACATCAACCTCGGCGTCGTCAACATCCACGTCGGCTTCGCGCCGCTCAAGCCGGCCGAATTCGTGGTCATCCAGATCCAGCAGATGGCTGGTCAAGTCGAAGCCTAGGAGGAACAAACATGGCACAGTTCAGCGTCAACGCGCAACGATTCGATCCCTACAAGAACTTCAAATTCCGCGTCAAATGGGATGGTCGCTACGTCGCCGGCATCTCCAAGGTGGGCGCGCTCAAGCGCTCGACCGAGCTCGTCGAACACCGCGAAGGCGGCGATCCGTCCGCCTCGCGCAAGTCACCCGGGCGCAACAAGTTCGAGGCCATCACGCTGGAACGTGGTGTCACCCACGACAAGGACTTCGAACAGTGGGCCAACAAGGTGTGGAATTTCGGTTCCGGCCTGGGCGCCGAGGTTTCGCTGCAGGACTTCCGCAAGGACATCATCATCGAGGTCTACAACGAGGCCGGGCAGCTCGCCCTCGCCTACAAGGTGTTCCGTTGCTGGGTGTCCGAGTATCAGGCCCTGCCTGACCTCGACGCCAATGCGAATGCCGTGGCGATCCAGACTATCAAGCTGGAAAACGAGGGCTGGGAGCGCGACTACGATGTCAGCGAACCCAGCGAGCCGCGTTTCACCGAGCCCGCCTAACGGGGTGAGCGACGATGCG
>JBFZFE010000071.1:0-5083 GCA_041306525.1 Verrucomicrobiota bacterium
GCGGCGTCGTTTCTCGGCACGGACGCCACTGATCTCGACGGCTACGTCACGCGCGAAGCGCTCAACGGGCTGTTCACGATGATTGCGGCGGAGGAAAAACGGATTCGCGAAAACCCCGCCGCCCGCACGACCGAGTTGCTGAAGAAAGTGTTCGGGGCCGTCAAACCGTGAGCGAACCTCCTCGCGTTGTTCCGCTCTGGCCCCACGGCTGTTCGCATAGCGACAACGGCGAACCGCAGCCGCCGCGGTTGGAAATCTATTTACCGGCCGCGAAGGCACCGAAACGCCAGGCGGCGGTGATTGTCTGTCCCGGTGGCGGTTATCAGCGACGCGCTCCGCACGAAGGCGAGCCGTTTGCCCGGTTGTTTGCAGAACATGGTTTCGTCGGCGTCGTCCTGCATTACCGGGTCGCACCGAACCGGCATCCGTTGCCGATGACCGATGCCTGCCGGGCCGTGCGGATGGTGCGACACATGGCGGCGGACCTGAACATCGGCGCGAACCGCGTGGCGTTGATGGGCTTCAGTGCCGGTGGGCATCTGGCGAGCACCGTGGCGACCCAACCGGATTTGCATCGCGACCCGCAGGATGATCTGGCCGGTAACTTCTCGGCGCGCCCTGACCGGCTGATCCTGGGTTACCCGGTCATCTCCTTTGTGACGAAGTACCATACCGGCTCCGCCCAGAATCTCCTCGGCGATAACCCGTCGCTCGAAGCACGCCGGCAACTCGCCAACGAACTGCACGTCACCGCGCAGAACCCACCGGCCTTTCTCTTTCACACCGCCGATGATCCGGCGGTGCCGGTGGAGAACAGCCTGAATTTCGCTGCTGCTTGTTTCGCGCATGGGGTGCCGGTGGCGTTACACGTCTTCCCGCACGGTCGCCACGGCGTCGGCATGGCGGGCGATGATCCCGTGTTGAAGAAGTGGCCGGAGTTGTTGATGGACTGGCTACGCAGTTGGTAGCGGCTGCGTCAACGCCAGGCGCGCGGCGGCGAGTTGATCCTTGGTGCCGAGCAACAGCAGTTTGTCGCCGGGCCGCAATTCCTCGTCTGGTCCCGGATTGACCTGCGTCGAGCCGTCCTCACGTTCGATGGCGACGATGCTGGCGCCGGTGGCGGCGCGCAGGTGGAGTTCGCCGATGCGTTTGCCGGCGGCGGGAGCGAGGGGCGTCACCACCAGCCGCTCCAATTCGGCGTTGCGCAGCAGGAATTCGGGGGGCGTCTCGACAGCGGGAGCGGGTTCGGGGGGTGTGGCGAGGGTTTCCTGGAGTGCGGCTTGTCCCTTGGCGTGGATCTGGATGAAGAACCGCCAGGAAAACGCCGTGACCAGCGCAATGATCACCAGCAACACCCAGAAGCCCGGGCCCATCGGCAGCACCGTCGCGCTCAACAACAGAATCCATAGCGCCACGCCGACGACGCCGGCGTAGTAGATGGTGTTCTGCACGACCGCTCGGGCAGCGGGACGCCCGCCCATGCCGACGCTGAGTTCGGACAGCAACATTGCCAACGCGTTGAGCTTGCGCACGGTCGCGATCAACGCCGGCATCGCAATCAGGGCGGCCAGCAACCAGACCATGCCCGCGGCGCCGCCGAGCCACGATGGAGTGTCGCGCCATTGCGGCCACCAGTGGTTGACCCGTCCTGCAATCGCGGGCGCCAAGGCGAACATCGCGGTCGCCAGGCCCATGTTCAACGCCATCTGCCAGATCCAACGCCGCACCAACCGCCGCGCGGGGCTGGCCGGGCGCTGGACGCGCAGACGTTCGATCCACCGGCTGTACACCGAGAGGGCGCCGACGAGCCAGGGCGGCGCGTGCCGTTCGTGCAGCGCCACGATGCGATCAGAATTGCGCGCCAGATACGGGGTCAATGGCATGGTGAGCGCCGAGACCGACACCGCGATCGGGTAGAGGAACTCACTGGTGACTCCCAAGGTCATGCCCAGCGACGCGATGATGAACGACAACTCGCCGACCGGCACCATGCAGGTGCCCACCCGCAACGCCGTGCGCGCATCATGGCCCGTCACCAGTGTCCCGCCCGAGAACGCGGCGATCTTGCCCACCACCACCGCCGCGCTGATGATCAGGATCGGTCCCGCGTAGTCCAACAACAGGGCCGGGTTGATCATCATGCCGATGGTGACAAAGAACACCGCACTGAACATGTCCCGCACCGGCTCGGTCAACTGCTTGATGCGCCCGATCTCGCGTGTCTCGCCGATGATCGTGCCAATCACGAACGCCCCAAGCACGATGCTGTGCCCAAGCTTGGCCGCCACCAGCGTGACGCCAAAACACAACGCAATCACCGTGATCAACAACATCTCGTCGCTGTCATACCGGGCAACATGCCGCAACAGCGGCGGAACGAAGATCAGGCCGACGATCAGCATCACCACCAGGAACAACGCCACGTTGCCAAACGCCAGCCCCAGCCGCCCGACCTCGAACTGTCCCGTCACCGCCACCGCCGAAAGCACGGCGACCATCGTCATGCCCAGCGTGTCCTCGACGATCTGGATGCCGAAGATCAGCTGCGCGAACTTGGCTTTCATCAACCCAAGCTCCTGCAACGTCCGCACGATGATCGTCGTCGAAGTAATCGATACCATCGCGCCCAGAAACAGGCTGTCCATGCGGCTCCAGCCAAACAACTGGCCGAGCTGATAACCCACAAAGAGCATGAACACCACTTCCAGCGCCGCGACCACCACTGCCGTCGTGCCCACCTCGCGCAAGGTCCGCAAACTGAACTGCAGCCCGAGGCTGAACATCAAGAACATCACGCCCAAGTCCGCCAACGTGCTAATGGAATGTTGGTCCGCCACCAACGGAAACGGCGGCGTGTGCGGCCCGATGATCAACCCGGCCAGGATGTAGCCCAACACCACCGGCTGACGCAGCCGGTGAAAGACAAGCGTCACCACCCCGGCCACGATCATCACCATCGCCAGGTCCTGCAACAGCCGCAGATGTGAGCTCTCCATCATGTTTGGTCAGCGATGATGTAAACCAAAACCCGACCCGCTGCGACTCCGAATCACGACCGGGGAGCGTTCGGCCATCAGCTTTGCTTCAGGCCAAGCCGAGCCGGACGTACTGTTCGGGCGGGGCGTCGTTGAGGCGGAGTTGCTCCTTGAGGTGCGCGATCATCATCTGTTCGATGTTCGGGTCGTTGAGCGACTGGAGTTGTTGCGGATCGGTCTGGAGATCGAAGAGCAGCGTCTGCGTGTTCATCCGACCGCCGGCCCACATCTGGCCGGGGATTTTCATCGTCCGGCAACCCTTGGTGAAGCGGAACGGCTCGGCCAGTTGGATGTCTTGGAGTTCGGACACCTCGAACGTGTGCCGCATGTGCGTCGGCATGTGGGTGTACTGGAACAACGGCTGGTTGTCGGGCGTGGCGGGGCCGCGCATGTAAACGTAGCGGCCATCGGTGACGTTGACCTGCCCACCGAACACACCGAACAGGCCCGCTTCGCGCACCGGCTCGTCGTTGGCGATGGTGTCGCGGAGCGGCTTGCCGACCATGTCCTTCGTGACCGGCACGCCGAAGTATTCGAGCAACGTTGGCGCGAGGTCGTAAGTCTGGACCAGGCGGCGGCGGCGTTGACCGGCCGCAGCGGGCGCGCGCGGGTCCCAGATGAACAGCGGCGTGCGCGCCAGTTCGTCGTACCACGGCATGATGACCTTGGCCCAGCAATCATGTTCGCCCAAGAGGAACCCGTGGTCGGTGTTGACGATGAGCATCGTGTCCTTCCACAGATCATGTTTGTCCATCATGTCGAGGACTTCGCCGAGGTAGTGGTCGCACATGCTAATGAGCGCGGCGTACTCGAAGCGGCAATGCTCGACCATCTCGCGCGACTGTCTCACGGGACCGTACGGCGGCCAGTCGAACTGTTCGCCTTTGTACTGCCGGTAATGTTCGGCGTAGAGGTCCTTGTACTTGCGTTGCGTGAAGAACGGCTCGTGCGGGTCGAACGTCTCGATCTGGAGAAACCAGTTGTCGGCGGCGTGATTGCGGTTGATGAAATCGAGACCCGCGCCGAAGGTTTGCGGCTGCGGCTGGCGTTCCTCGGTGGTCATGGCTTGCCGGTTGATCTGGTCCTGTTCCCACCAGAAGCCTTTGCGGTGGCCGGCCGGGTCGGGCCGCGCGGGCCGGTTGGCGACTTGCGGTTTCCACGGATCGCCTTCCTGGCCGCGGATGAACTCCCAGGTGCTGTAGCGCGTGTGATAGGTGCAACCGCCTTCCTCGAAATAGTGATAGTGGTCGGTGGCCAGATGCGTGTAGATGCCGGCATTCTTCAGCATCTCGGGCATTGAATCATCGAACGGCTCCAATGGTCCCCACGAGCGATGCAGGAAGTTCGGCCGCCCGGTATGGATCTCGCGTCGGGCCGGCATGCAAGGCATCGAGCAGACATACGAGGTGTCGAACGTCGCCGTCCGCTCGGCGAGCCGTTTGAAGTTGGGCGCATGAACCCACGCCGGCCCGCCATACGGCGGCAACCAGTGCCGGTTCAACGAATCAAACATCACCATGATGGCTTTCATAAGAGGCACCCATCGTTACCGAATAGAAGCGGGCCGGCAAGCCGCTTTCCTCCGTTTGTCCTTGAAGGACAGGCTACGCGGTTTGTTGGTGCACTGATGAAACCGGCAAGCCGAGGCGGTTACGCCACTTGGCGTTGGATTCGGTACCGGCTGGGTTATCCGCCACCCAAGACCCACCACGCGGTCAGCACCAAGACCAGCACAGCAACGGCCCACCACCACCAACCAATTTGTGGTCGCGACACGAGGCTGCCTTCACGGCGTTGCCAGTCCTCGTAATCGAAATCATCGGGATCTTCGATGCCGGCACCGTCGTAATGCCGCTCGTCAGACCAACCGGTCTCCTCGTCAGCGCCGCATGCCGGGCAAGCTTTCGCTCTTGCCGGGACATCGGCGCCGCAGTTGGGACAGGTGAAGGTCTCACTCACAGTGTGGTGCTCGTGGCCTGCTCCAGCCAGCTCAGGTAGGCGTGCGCGTGGGCATCGGTCTGGCCACACATTTTCTCGGAAGGCTGGAG
>JBFZFE010000072.1:0-5767 GCA_041306525.1 Verrucomicrobiota bacterium
TTCTGCTTCCAAGACAGTCCGCGCCGCGCTCACAGCATCGCCGCCCAAGGCGGCATCAATGCGGCCAAGAACTACCCGAACGACTCGGATAACGTTTACCGGCTGTTTCATGACACGATCAAGGGCGGCGACTTTCGTTCACGCGAGGCCAACGTTTACCGGCTCGCTGAAGTCAGCCCCGGCATCATTGATCAATGCGTCGCACAAGGCGTGCCCTTCGCGCGCGAGTACAGCGGCTACCTGGCCAACCGCTCCTTCGGCGGCGCGCAGGTGTCGCGCACCTTTTACGCTCGCGGCCAGACCGGCCAGCAATTGCTGCTGGGCGCCTATCAGGCGCTGATGCGGCAGGCCCATTTAGGCAGCGTCAAGATTCATGCCCGCACCGAGATGCTGGACTTGGTGATCGTCGATGGGCAAGCCAAAGGGATCGTGGTTCGCGACCTGCTTACCGGCGCGATCCGGTCGCATGCTGGCGACGCTGTCGTGCTGGCGACAGGCGGGTACGGTAACGTCTTTTATCTTTCCACCAACGCCCGCGGCTCCAACGTCACCGCCATCTGGCGCGCGCACAAACGCGGCGCGTTGTTCGCCAATCCCTGTTTCACGCAAATTCACCCGACCTGCATCCCAGTGACGGGCGACTATCAATCCAAGCTCACGCTGATGAGCGAGTCGCTCCGCAACGATGGCCGTGTTTGGGTGCCAAAAACACAGCACGACACGCGTCCGCCCGAGTCCATCCCCGAGGAGGAACGGGATTATTACCTCGAACGCCGGTACCCGGCCTACGGCAACTTGGTGCCGCGCGATATCGCTTCGCGCGCCGCCAAGCAGGCCTGCGACGAAGGCCGCGGCGTCGGCCAGAGCGGGCTGGGCGTCTATCTCGATTTTGGCGCCGCCATCCAGCGCCTCGGCGAGCGCACCGTCAAGGAGCGTTACGGCAACCTGTTCGACATGTATCACGAGATTACCGGCGAGAGCGCCTACCGGACGCCGATGCGCATTTTCCCGGCCGTGCATTACACGATGGGCGGCTTGTGGGTGGACTACAACCTGATGAGCAACGTGCCCGGCCTGTTCGTCATCGGCGAAGCAAACTTTTCCGATCACGGGGCCAATCGGCTCGGGGCCAGTGCTTTGATGCAGGGCTTGGCAGACGGCTATTTCATCCTCCCCTACACCATTGGCGACTACCTGGCCGGGCAGAAAAGACGGCCGCCAAAGGACGCGCCGGCATTCAAGCAGGCGGAGGAAGAGGTTGCCGGACAGATCAACAAACTGCTTTCAATCCGCGGCAAGAAGACCGTCACCGAGTTCCATAAGGCGCTCGGCAAGATCATGTGGGACGAGTGCGGCATGGCCCGCAACGCCACCGGCTTGGAGCGCGCGCTCAAACAGATACCCGAGTTGCGCGCGGAGTTTTGGCAGAACATCAATGTACCCGGCGAAGCCGGCGACTTGAACCAGGCCCTCGAACGCGCCGGTCGGGTCGCCGACTTCCTCGAACTCGGCGAACTCATGGTGCGGGACGCCCGCGAGCGCAATGAGTCCTGTGGCGGCCATTTCCGCGAGGAATATCAGACCCCCGAAGGCGAATGCCTGCGCAACGACTCCGAATACGCCCATGTGGCGGCGTGGCAGTTCGGTGGCGCGAATCGTCCACCGATTCTGCACAAAGAGCCGCTCGTGTTCGAAGAACTCAAGCTCGCCACGAGGAATTACAAGGGATGAACCTCACACTTCGCATTTGGCGCCAAAAGGACCGCCTCAGCGCAGGCCAGTTCCTCGAATACGCTGCCCGCGACCTGAATCCCAACATGTCGCTGTTGGAAATGCTCGACGTTGTGAACGAGGACCTCACCCGTCGCGGTGAGGACCCGGTCGCGTTCGACAGTGATTGCCGTGAAGGGATTTGTGGAACCTGCGGTTTTGTCATCAACGGCGAGGCGCACGGCCCCGAGGTCCGCGTCACCACCTGCCAGACGTATCTGCGCAGTTTCCGCGATGGCGAGACCATCACCATCGAGCCGTTCCGTGCCAAGTCCTTCCCGATCATCAAGGATCTGGTGGTGGACCGCACGGCGTTTGATCGGATCATTGAAGCCGGTGGCTACATCTCCGTCGGGACCGGGTCGGCACCTGAAGCGCACTCCATCCCGGTCGGCAAACGCGAAGCCGAACTCTCGATGGATGCCGCCGCCTGCATCAGTTGTGGTGCCTGTGTTGCCGCCTGCAAGAACGCCAGCGCCATGCTGTTCGTCGCCGCCAAGGTCTCACACCTCAACCTCTTGCCCCAAGGGTTGCCCGAAAAAGACAAGCGCGCTCTCGCTTTGGTCCGCAAAATGGATGAAGAAGGCTTCGGCAACTGCACCGTGACCGGCTCCTGCGAAGCGGTCTGCCCCAAGGGCATCAGCCTCAACTTCATCGCCAAGCTCAACCGCGATTTCTTCCGCGCCGCCGTGCTCGGCCGCCCGGAAGTGGTTTAGCGACTTTGACCATTCCGCCAATCAGGCGGCCCGGCCGGCGACAGGGAGGACGAATCGCCTTGCTTTTGCGTTGGTCAGGAGTAACCTCGGGCGCAACGGTGAGCTTAGAATCAGTTTGCGCCAACAACCCGTAACAGCTAGTACCGCATGATTGTCTCTCGCTCCAGTCGCTGGCCAAAGAAACAGATTTTTCTGGCCTTTGTCGATGCAGTTTTGACGGCTGCGGCAATCCTTGGCGCCATTGTCCTTCGGTTGGGGCCAGAGGACGCACTCAAGCAGTCTGATACGCGGTTCTGGAGCATTGTGGCTGTCTGGGGCATGTACATCCTCGCGTTCTACATCTGTGGCCTCTATGAAAATGAGAGCCTGCAACGCCCCTTTCGCATGTTGGGGGTGGCCGCCTTCTCGGTGGCCCTGGGTTCGCTGTTCATCACCGGCTTCTTCTACGCCACGTTTTCCCTCGACCTTGGCCGCGGTGTGTTTCTCGGCTTCGCTGTTTTCGTTTTTGTGGCGATTGTTCTCAATCGTCTGGGTTACATCTCGGCCAACCGCCGCGGTCTGCTGGCTCAACGTTCATTGATCATCGGCACCAATGGCGAGGCACGGCAAGCCCTCAAGCTCATCCAACAGCATCAGCCATCGGGAACCCGTGTCTTTGGCCTGATTCATTGCGGCAACAACAGCGAGCGAGTGGGCAGGTTCATTGAGCAATACCCGATCATTGGCACGCTCGATAACTTGGAGACCTTCATCGAACTTTACGACATTGACCGGCTGATCCTTGCCGCAACTCCGGCAGAAGAGCCCGTTCTGTTGAAGAGGCTCCGTGTGTTCCGCTACCGGGGACTCCACATCGTCGATTTCGTTTCGTTGCACGAGGAACTGGCCCAGGAAATCCCGCTCGACCATATCAATGACGAATGGCTGTTCTCTGCGTCGATGCACAACTCCCGCATCCATATTCGCCGTGTGAAACGATTGGTGGACGTGGTGGCTTCACTCTTCGGGCTGCTGCTCAGCAGCCCGCTCGCGGCCTTTGCCGCGGTCGCCATCAAGCTGACGTCGAGCGGGCCGGTCATGTTTCGCCAGGAGCGACTCGGGCGTGACAGCCGTCCATTCGAATTGCTGAAGTTCCGCACCATGGTCATTGATGCTGAGAAGGATACCGGCCCCGTCTGGGCCGCCGAGGACGACCCGCGCATCACTCCCATTGGCAAGTTTCTTCGCAAAAGCCGCATCGATGAGATTCCTCAACTGATCAATGTTCTGCGCGGCGACATGAGCTTGGTCGGACCTCGCCCTGAGCGGGAGGTCTTCATCACCCAGTTGTCCGAGCAAATCCCCTTCTACGCGGAACGACTGCTGGTGCCGCCAGGCATTACCGGCTGGGCCCAAGTGATGTTTCCCTATGCCGCCAGCATCGAGGATTCACGACGCAAGCTCCAGTACGACTTGTACTACATCAAACACATGTCCTTCTTGCTGGATGTCTTCATCTTTGCCAAGACGGTGAAAACCATGCTGTTTGGTCGTGAACGCCGCCTCGGCAAGAAGGTCACAGCTGGTTCCACAAAACCCGCCTTGAAAACTGAAACGCTGACCTTTGATCCGTCCCAAGTTGCCGTCCTGCCTCCGCAGCCGCCCCCCGCATCACCAAGCTTGGCTGACAAACGTTGATCCGCTAGTCTTCCGCACTGTTACCTGCCATGAAAGAGTATCTCGATCTTGTTCGTCTCGTACTGGAAAATGGGGTTCGCAAACCCAGCCGCACGGGTGTGGACACCATCTCCTACTTTGGTGCTTTCTATCGTGTCGATCTGTCGAAGGGCTTTCCACTGCTGACCACCAAGGAAGTAAATTACGCCTCCTGCCTGCGCGAACTTCTCTGGTATTTGTCCGGTGAGGATCACATTCGCAATCTCCGCCAGCACACGAAGATTTGGGACGCCTGGGCCGATGAACAGGGCAACCTCGAGACTGCTTACGGACGCTACTGGCGACGCTTCCCGCATCCCTACCAGGACAATGAGGGACATTGGCGCATTCGCGAGGTGGATCAGATCCAGTACGTCATCGATACGCTTCGTCGCGAGCCGACCAGCCGGCGGTTGGTTGTTTCGGCATGGGAGCCGGGTAATGCGCAAACCAGCAAACTGCCGCCTTGCCATTACAGCTTTGTTTTCAACGTGCAGGACAACCGCCTGAACTGTCACCTCAGCCAACGCAGTGGCGATGTCGCCTTGGGCATACCCTTCAATCTCGCCTGTTACGCCACGCTGACGCAGATGATCGCACAGGAGGTCGGGCTCGATGTTGGCTGGTTTGGCCACACCATTGTGGACGCCCATATCTACTGCGCCGATGCCGGCACGCCGATGGCACAGTATGACCATGTTGCCGGCTTGCGCGAACAGCTTGGCCGGGAACCACGTCCTCTGCCTCGCCTCCACATCGCCAGGAAGCCATTCGACAAGTTGCAGTTCGAAGATTTCCAGCTCGACGGCTACAGCCCACACCCACGACTCAAGTTCAAGGTCGCCGTTTGAAGATCATCATCATCGCTGCGGTTGCGGAGAATGGGGTCATCGGAGCCGCCGGGAAAATTCCATGGCACATCAGCGATGACCTGAGGCGTTTCAAGCGCCTCACACTCGGCCATAGCATCATCATGGGCCGTAAAACATTTGAATCACTGGGCAAACCGCTGCCCGGACGCCGCAACATTGTTTTAAGCCGCCAGATGCAGCCGTTGCCGGGAATCGAGGTGTTTGGCGAACTGGCCCACGCCTTGGCGGATTGCCGGGAAAAGTGTGAAGCCGCAGTGTTTATCATTGGCGGAGCGGAGATTTACCGGCAAGCACTGCCCACCGCCGATGTCCTGCACCTGACCCGCGTTCAACAAGCACCCGCCGGGGACGTCAGTTTCCCCACCGTCGACTTCTCCGCTTGGACCCAAGTCGCCCGCGAGGAACACCCCGGCTACTGCTTCATCGATTATCATCGCCGGTAACAGCGGTTGATGGCTATAAATCCTGCCGTGATCGCGATCCTTGTAGCAGTCAAACAGGAGCTGGCGCCGATTCTCCGCGTCGCCGATGCCAACCATTTGGTTCGCCAGGAACACCTTGATTTCTTCGAGGGAACCCTGGCCGGTCACCCCGTCGCGCTGCTGGCGCTCGGCGTGGGCAAGGAGTGCGCCCGCATCGCCGCGGAGATGACGATCAAATGTTATCGTCCCGACCTCATCATCAGCGCGGGGTTTGGCGGGGCGTTGCAGGACA